>JAZNQL010000001.1:0-5604 GCA_045590155.1 Clostridia bacterium
CTACCTATATAATAAATTTTATAATAAGAGAGGTTATTGCCGCAGAAAAGCCTCCCGAAAGCACTTTTCCGAATATATAGAACTTACACGAAAGGCCTGCTCTGTGCAGGAAAGAATAGGTTTGTGCAAAAACCGAAAATCCGCCCAGAGAAAGCATGCACGAAACTATGGGCAGAGGAATATTTTTGCATGAAGAAAGTGCAGATGTTATTTCTAAAAAAGCCTTTGAAATAAATAAAGCATTCTGATAATCTGCCCCAAAAAAGGAAATAAAACGTGCAAAAAAATTAAGAAAATTTATCTTTTCCAAAAGAGCTGTGCATACCGAAAAAAATATTACAAAACCGCAGAGATTGAGTACTGAAAACACAGCATCGGGCAAGGCGTTTGTAAGTGATTTTGAGGTTTTCAAATTACATCTGCATGTTGAGGGAGAACCTAAAAAGCCCAGAACAACCCCTGTTATAAGTGATGATAAAGTATTTGATATGAGAAGACATACGCCAAAGGCCTGGTTGTTAAAAATACCTGCCCCCAAAGTTCCTAAAATAAACACGGGAGCACAGTTATTTGAAAAGGCGGCAAGTCTTTCTGCCTCGTTTTTTGATGCACCTCCCGACAAATAAAGGTTTGCAGAGCTTAAAGCACCAAGAGGATAGCCACCAAAAAGACCCATTATAAGGGGTGCACAACAGGCTCCGCACAGAGAAAAAACAGGTTTCATTAAAGGCGATGCAATCAGAGATATTTTGTTTAAAACCCCCGAGGCGGTAAGAAAGGAAGAACATATAAGAAAAGGCAGAAGAGAGGGAATGAGGGTTTGAGCACAAATGACACAGGCGGATTTTGCTGAAGAAAGAGCAATAGTAGGATACATTGCAATAAGAAGGGCGAAAAAAGCCGAAGCAATGCCTATACAATATTTTTTCATACTAACCTCCGTTTAAAATAAAAGTGCAGGTAATGTAAACTATATGCAAGTCATATATTTTAAATGAGAGGAGAGTAGATTTATGGCAAAGAAAAAAGATGAAGCTCCAATAGGACTTAAGGTTGCGGATGCACTTGATTTTCCGGGGGAGCTGGTTCCGGGAATTCCCAAAATTACCATACTTGCAGACAGGGAAGTTGAAATATTTAACTTTAAGGGAATTTTGGAATTTGAAAAAATAATTGTGCGTGTAAACACGAATATGGGTATTGTAAGCATACGCGGGCGGGATTTTGATATAAAAGCCATAACCGATGAAAGTATAACTTTATGCGGACGTGCCGAAAAAATAGAAATCGGAGGTTAGTATGCTTTTTAAAATAATTATATGGTTAAGAGGGTATCTTGTTATAAAAACAAGCGGACCTTTTACCGAAAGGTTTATAAATTTATGCATGTATAACAAAATATATTTGTGGGATATAAAGAAAACCGGGAAAAACGATTCCGTAATGAAAATAAGCGTAAGAGGCTTTAAACGTATTGAAAAAATAACCCAAAAAACAAAAACAAGAGTAAAAATTATAAAAAAATGCGGATTACCCCTTTTTATCCATCGCTACCGCAACAGATATGCTTTTTTGCAGGGAGCAATGATGTTTTTGCTTATAATATTTACATTAAGTTCTTTTTTGTGGTCTGTTGAGATTGCAGGATACGAAAAAATTGAAGAAAATCGTATAAGAAATGCATTATTATCTTGCGGAATTTCGCCCGGAGTGGTAAAATATAACATAGATAGTTCTGAAATAAAAGAAAAAATGTTAAAAGAGATTCCCGAACTTTCGTGGTGTTGGGTGCAGATAAAGGGTACACGTGCCATTTGTCAGGTAAGAGAAAAAACTCCTGTGCCCGAAATTGTGCCTGCAGATATACCATGTAATATTGTTGCATTAAAAGACGGGGTAATCCGCAGTATGAAAGTTACGGAAGGGGAAACTCTGGCAGAGGAAGGGAAAACTGTTTATAAAGGCGAGCTGTTAGTCAGCGGAGCTATTGCAACAAAGCCGGGGGGAACAAGGCTCGTTCATGCTGACGGAAATATTTTTGCAGATACATTTTACGAAAAAGAAGCAACTTTTCCGCTTTATTTTGAGGAAAATGCCGACACAGGGCAGTCTTTGAAAAGACACAGCATAAGCTTTGGGTCTTTCAATATAAATCTGTGGTTTGGAAAAGAAAACAAGTACGAGCAGAGCAGAACAGAAGAAAAAGTTTTGAAAACAAAACTTTGGGGAGATTTTTATTTGCCCGTTTCATTTAAAACAAAACAAATTTTTGAAACACAGAAAATAAGGACCGACCTTTCAGAAGATGAAGCAAAGGAGTATTTTGGAGAAAAGCTTTTTTCGGAAATTATGCAAAATTTGCCCCAAAATACAGAGGTTGTTTCAAAGGTTTTGGGGCATACTTTAAATAATGACGGCACTATAACTGTAAAATGCAGTGTTTGTTGCCGTGAAGATATTGTAAAAAAAATACAGATAGTCATCGGAGATTCGAACTAAATACGGTTTAAAAAGGGGAACTTCGCATAATACTTCAGAAAATTCTGCAAATATACGCCAGCATTCAAATTTGGCAAGTATAAGGCGCATTCAGTTCGACTCCCAGATGACTAGAAAAGGAGCAATAATTTTTGGAATCAGTTACGGGAACAGAAAAAATAAAAAATATATCAGAAATTTTCGGTGCGTACGATAACCACGTAAAGCTTATAGAAAAAGCTTTTTCGGTTAAAATTTTACTGCGTGGAGAAGAAATACGTATTTCTGGCGAGGCAGACGGAATAAAAAAAGCCGAGGACGTACTGAACGGGCTTATAAGATTGCAGGACACAGGCGAAGCAATAAGCGAGCAGGAAGTGCGTTATGCCATAACTATGGCTGAAGACGGCATTAAGCTCGGAGAGGAAAATACCGACTCGGCTTATGTTTGCGTTACCGAAAAAGGAAAGCCGGTTAAAGGAAAAACACTCGGTCAGAAAAAATATATCGAGGCAATAAGAAAAGATACCGTGGTAATTTGTATAGGTCCTGCGGGAACAGGGAAAACATATCTTGCTGTGGCTTTGGCTGTTGATGCTTTCAGGAAAAAACAGGTAAGCAGAATAATTTTAACACGTCCCGCCGTTGAAGCGGGCGAAAAGCTTGGTTTTTTACCGGGCGATTTGCAAAATAAGGTTGACCCGTATTTAAGACCTCTGTATGACGCGTTAAGCGATATGCTGGGGCTTGAAAATATGCAAAAATATCAGGAAAGAGGCATAATTGAAGTAGCTCCTTTGGCATATATGAGAGGAAGAACATTGGATGATGCTTTCATAATTTTGGACGAAGCGCAAAACACAACTCCCGAACAGATGAAAATGTTTTTGACAAGAATAGGTTTTAACTCAAAAGCAGTTATAACGGGCGACGTAACACAGATAGATTTGCCAGACGGAAAAAGGTCGGGTCTTCGTGATGCAGAGCGTATCTTAAAAGGTATAGACGATGATATTGAGTTTATTTATTTAAGCTATAAAGACGTTGTACGCCATCCTTTGGTGCAGAAGATAATAAACGCTTATGAGGCTTATGCAAACAGGAGAAAATCCTATGAAAAAAAGTAGAATAGCAATTCTTTTAATAATAGTTGCGGCAGTTACCTGTGCCATAGTTTTGCACGGCATAATTCCGCCTACATACGATATAGAGGTCGGGAAAGCATCGCCCGAGGATATATATTCGCTGCGTGACATTGTTGACAAGATTACAACTGAAACTAAACGAAAAGCCGCGGAAGATGCGGTTTTGACAAGGTATGTTCAGGATGATGCGGTAACCGAAAATTCAAAAAAAGACCTTGAAAGCTTTATAAATCTTGTAAAAGAAGCAAGAAAACTTTACAGAGAAGAAAAGGATATTGAAAAAATAACCGCACAGTTAGGTATTGACAGAGATTTACTGCAAAAGCTTATAACTTATCAGGAAAAAGATTTTAACAGTTTTATGAAAGCTCTGTTATCTGTGCAGACAGATTTGCTTGAAAAAGGTGTGCAGAATAAAACCTCTGCCTTAAAAACCGCAAAAGAAAAAATCACACAAGATTACGGCGACGAAAAAGCTGAGATTGCTTTTGAAATTTTATCTGTTACCTTGCAGGTCAATAAAAGTGAGGATATTGAGGCAACAAAGCGTGATAAAGAAGCGGCAAGAGCATCTGTTGATGATGTGGTATATAAACAAAATCAGGTAATTGTAAGGCGTGGAGATATAGTAACAGAAGCACATTTTCAGCTTTTAAATGAATTGGGACTTGTAAAATCTTCGCAGACAGGTATTGTGAAAAAGGTTACAGGCGTAATTTTGCTGGCAATATTCTCTTTGTATTTTGTAATTTATGCAGTAAAACGCGAAGAGAGCGAAATGCAGGAATCAAGGATGGTTCTTTTAGGTATAATTTTTGTATTTACAATGCTCTTAACAATTTTAGGAGTAAACGGTATTATAAATCTGTACCTTGTTCCTCTTTCGCTTGCGGCGTCACTTTGCTCTGTTATATTCGGTGTAAGGCTGGCTCTTTGCATCAATATACCTGTAATTATCTTAGGCGGACTTGCTCTTGGCGCTAATGCCTACTATTTTGGGGCGGCATTTTTATCGAGCATTATGTCTTTGCTTATTTACTCAAAGGCAGAGCTTCGAACAAAGCTTGTTAAAGCATCGCTTATAAACTGCGGTCTTCATGCATTTATATTTGCGGGGACAGCTTTGTGTGAAGGCCTTGAAATAGATAATGTTTTACTGCGTGCATTATACGGAGCTTTAAATTCGTTTATAACATCGCTTTTGCTGATAGGTATACTGCCGTTTTTGGAAACTGTTTTCAACATAACAACTGTGTACAAGCTTTCTGAACTTACAAATCCAAATCAACCCTTGCTTAAAAAGCTTTTACTTGAAGCTCCGGGCACATACCACCACAGCCTTATGGTGGGAAATCTTGCGGAAGCTGCCTGCAACGCAATAGGCGGCAACGCAATTTTAGCAAGAGCAGGGGCATATTATCACGATATAGGAAAGCTTAAAAGACCTATATATTTTGCCGAAAATCAGTACAGCGAAAATCCGCACGACAAGCTCACACCCGAGCTTTCGGCATCTACAATAATATCACATGTTACAGACGGAGAAGAGCTTGCAAAAGAGTACAGATTGCCTGATGAAATAAAAAGAATAATAAAAGCTCACCACGGAACGTCGGTGGTAGCATATTTTTATCACAAGGCAAAAAAGATTTCGGAATCAGGGATTGTTGATAAAGAAAAATACACATATAAAAATATTTTGCCCAAGACCAGAGAAGAAGTTTCGGTAATGCTTGCAGATTCGGTTGAAGCGGCAGTAAGGTCACTTGACGATAAAAGCGAGGAAAACGTAAGAAAAACTGTTTTTAGCATTATTGAGTCAAGGCTTTCGGAAGGACAGCTTTCGCAAAGCGAATTAACCTTTTCGGATATAGAAAAGATAAAAGAAGCATTTATAAAAACACTGTGCGGATATTTTCATAACAGAGTAAAATATCCCGAAGAAAAAAAGGAAGAAAAAAATGAAGAACAAAATACTGAT
>JAZNQL010000002.1:0-39264 GCA_045590155.1 Clostridia bacterium
TATCTTCAGGCTTATTAAAAAAATCATCTTCAATACTATCAAAAACTTCAATACAGTTAAAATCTAAAAGTTTTGTATAAGCATCCAAAAAACATTCGGTAATTTCTTTGGGGAAATTGATGTAGTTACAAAAATCTGTTAAATAATTATGATTCATAATTCACCTCTATAATTTTTATTTTTACAATAAGAACATAAGTTGATTTTAGCATAGATAAAAAGAAAAAACTATTGTGCTTTATACATAAATATGGTATAATCAAGATGTAATTTATGTGCAATATACAAAGCTATAAAAATTACTCCATAGACCGAATATATTATCCTCTAAATTTTAAGGAGATGTAAGTAAATGAAGAAAATTTTATGTATTTTTTTCGCATTTAGCATAGTATTTGCTTTCTCAGCGTGTTCAAACACAGCAAACAATGCTGGAAATGTAGAACTTTTAGAAGGTTACGATCCTAGTGCAGCAGTGACACTTAAGATTGGTAGCCCCGGTGGCGACACAATAACACCCCAGGAAATCATTGACAACTTTGATATAGCATTCCCAAACATCACTCTTGATGTAGACGTTAGCCCTTGGGGAGAATTTGAGAGAAAATTAAAAACACAACTTGCAGCAAAAGATCCAGCACATGTATTTATTACAGATTCAGGTTACAACGCAAGCCTTGGCGGCAAAGGCGCAGTTATGAACCTTAAAGGACTTATAGAAAGAGATCTTAATGTTGAAGATTATAATTCAGCACTTTTTTCAGCAACAGATGCAGAAGGTCATGTATGGGGCGTTCCTCATGCTATGAATTCTGTTGCTATGCTTTACAATAAAAAGCTCTTTGACGAAGCAGGTCTTGCTTATCCTAAAGATGACTGGACATTTGAAGATTTGAACGAAATGGCAAAAAAACTTACAAAGGATGAAAATGGCGATGGTAAGCCCGAAGTTTACGGTTACGCTGCAAGCTATAACATAACAGAAGGCTGGTTACCGTATGTGCTAGCTTCAGGCGGTCAGCCTCTTGATGATGAACGAAAGGTGTCACAGTTTAATAAACCCAAAGTAATAAAAGGCTTTGAAAGACTTTATCAGCCTATCAAAGAAGGGTTCGCTCCTACACAACAGTGGGTTTCAGCCCAGACTGGCGGAAGAAATCTTGCCTTCGTAAAGGGTCAGATAGCTATTATTTTGGCACAGTCTTCAAACATTACTGCAATTAACCGGAACAAGGGAGCAGATTTTGAATACGATGCAGCGCCAATGCCTATAGGCTGGGACGGCAACCGTTATTCAGTATACGTTCCCAATCAATGGGGTATTTATTCAGGCGCAAGCCAGCAGGTTAAAGGCGCAGCCTGGGAATTCTTAAAGTATTACCTTGGCGAAGAAGCACAGGATCTTACTGCAAAATATCGCCTGTCCGGCTTCCCTGTAAGAAAATCTTCACTTGATAAAATTGAAAAAATGGATGGTGTAGTTCCTGCAAATATTTCAGCATACTACAAGTACATTGACGAATACGGCGAAACACTCTTCGAAAACCCGTGCTGGACAGAGTGGCAAGCAGAAGTTCACAGCAAAGCAACGCAGCTTGTTCGTGGCGAAATAACACCTGAAGAAGCAGCTGTAGAAAGTCATAAAGCTGTTCAGGATGTGCTTGACTATTATTATAATTACTAATAAAACAATTTAATTAAGGGCGTGCATTGCACGCCCTTAATTAAATTCAGAGTTAGATGTTTCAGCAAAATCTTTTGGAGTTATGCCAAATCTTTTTTTGAATGCTTTAGAGAAGTTTGACGGGTCATTATGCCCGCTTAAAAAGCACGCCTCCGAAACATTGTATCCCGAAAGCAAAAGATGCTTTGCTTCACTCATTCTTTTTTCATGCAGATATTCTTGCATGCTTATTCCAAAGCGTTTTTTAAAAACACCTGCAAGATAACGTCGGTCTATACCAATAGAAGATGCAATAGCGGAGATTCTTATGTTTTTCATATAATTTTGGTTTATGTAGTTTAAAACACTGTTTGCGTAATCATTTTTCGCGGATTTGCCGAACAATTGAGCATAGAGCATAAAAAGCTTGCCCGCAAGAAATTCTTCTTTTGCATATTGCATAGACGAAACTTCAAGCATTTCAAAAAAAACACGGCCGTTTATATCAAGAACAGGGGGAAGAGAGTTGAATTTATGTGACATATTACCGTCAAAACCAATCCACATATATTTCCACGGATTTTTACTGTCTGCCTTGTAAAAGGTTGTTTCTCCTTTTTTGATAAGAAAAGCCTGACCCTTTTGGATGTTGTGAACAACACCGCCCTGTTCGAATATACCGCAACCGGCAATAACATAGTGTATAAGAAAATACTGACGTACCGCAGGTCCGAAACTATGATCCGGAGGACATGTTTGAGTACCGAAGTCAAGAGGATTAAAATCGTTTAAATTTTTATTTTCCAAAAGAACAAATTTGGGCATTACCTCATCTCCTTGATTACATTTTACCATATTTGTATTACATTTTTCAATTGTATTATAAAAAAATATGTATTATTATAAAAATGGATAATGATAGGGGTGTTAAAATGAGTAAACTTAACTTTAAAAATCTTGAATTTGATATAATAAACGATAAAATATATTTAACAAAATTCGGCAACGTTTTCGGCGGAAGATTAAAGGAAAAAATGGACCTTTATAATTTTGTTGAGGCACATATTGGCGGAGAAATGAAAATAACCCATATGGGAGTAAAAATGCCTTATTCTTCAGAAGGGGGCAAGATGAAATATGTTTCTCACAGTATAAACGAAAACCTGCTTGAAATCACTCAAAAATCGGACCTTTTGGAAGCAAAAACCATTTTTACCTGCTACAATAATACAAATGCAGTAAGAATAAGAACAGAATACAAAAATATATCTGCAAGAGAAATAATACTAGAGGATGCTTCGGCCTTTACTTTTACAGGTATCGGCAAAAACGGAATAGAAAGTTCAGAGAAACTTAAGTTTTATACTTTTACTCAAAGTCATCATGCAGAATGTCAGCCGCGCATAGCTACCTTTTACGAACACGGTCTTTTTAAAGGTTCGGAAGAAAGACAAAACAAAATATCTTTTGCAAATGTAGGAAGCTGGTCAACAAAAGAACAGTTACCCCAGGGTATTATAGAAAATACAGAGGATAACACATTTTTAATGTTCCAGATAGAAAGCAATAATTCCTGGTATTACGAAATAGGGGATAAGCAGTGTGAAATTTATCTATACCTTGGCGGAGGGAACCACCTTCACACTTCGTGGCTAAAAAAATTAAAACCGGAAGATAAGTATGTTACATTAAATGTTTCGGTTGCTTTTGGAGAAAGCCTTAACCATGTTCTCGGGGAAATGACAAAGTACAGAAGAAACATTGTAACAAAAAGTAAAAGCGATGAGAATCTGCCTTCAATCTTTAACGAATATATGCACCTTTCGTGGGATAGCCCCAGCGCAGAAAACACAAAAAAATATGCAGAGTCTGTTGCAAAAACAGGGGTAGAATATTACGTTATAGATTGTGGCTGGCACAACGAAGAAGACGGTTCCATAATATATCCTTATGTAGGACAATGGAAAGAAAGCAAAAAAAGATTTCCTGAGGGTGTGAGAAAAACAACAGATTATATACGTTCCCTTGGTATGAAAGCGGGACTCTGGATTGAAGCGGAAATTATAGGAGAACTTTGTGAAGAAATGCTTTCTTATTATGGCGAAGACTGCTTTATGCAGCAGTTTGGTAAAAAACACGGTGTTTTCCGCAGATATTTCCTTGACTTCAGAAACCCCAAAGTAATTGAATATATGAGCGAAACCATAAGAAGAATGGTAGAGGATTACGGTGCCGATTATATAAAAATTGACTATAATCAGGATGCAGGTCTTGGTACAGAATATATGTCAGACAGCCTCGGCGAAGGACTGGAACAATGTGCAAATGCATATCTTTCCTGGATTGATACTATGAGAGAAAAATTCCCTCAGGTTGTATTTGAGGCATGCTCTTCAGGCGGTATGAGAATGGATTATAAAACACTTTCGCACTTCTCTCTTGTTTCAACCTCTGACCAGGTAAGTTATAAAAAATATCCGTATATAGCATCCAATATTTTGTCTGCGGTACTTCCAGAGCAAGCAGCAGTTTGGAGCTATCCCGTTTCAGGGATAGACGATTTCAAGCCCGAAACCATAAAACAAAATATAACCGATGAAGTTATAGCACTTAATATGATAAACTCATTTTTAGGAAGAATGCACCTTGCAAGTCATCTTGACCTCCTGCCTGAAAATCAGTTAAATCTTGTTTCGGACGGAGTTAAGTACTACAAAAGTCTTACAGAAAGTAAGAAAAAAGGACTTCCTTATCTTCCAATGGGTTTTGCAGATTTTACTAAACAAAACTTTGCAAGCGGATATATTGCAGATAATAAACTCTACCTTGCAGTATGGAACCTTGGCGGCAACGATAAACTTTCACTAACACTTGATAAGCCAGTTAAGAATATAAAAGTAGGCTACCCCGAATCACTTAACACAGATTTTACCATAAAAGACAATATCTTAACAGTAAACTTTACTACACCCTATATGGCAAGATTCTTCGAAATAGAGTTTTAAAAATAAAAATCCGTACACATCTGTGTGCGGATTTATTCGTTTTCAAAGAGAACTTAATACTCTTAAAAGGAACGCTTAACTGAAAAAAGCACCGACATTTGTCGATGCTTTTTTTGGTGACCCGTGGGGGAATCGAACCCCCGTTACCGCCGTGAAAGGGCGATGTCTTAACCGCTTGACCAACGGGCCTGGTAGCGGCAGGTGGATTTGAACCGCCGACCTAACGGGTATGAACCGTTTGCTCTAGCCAGCTGAGCTATGCCGCCATAAAACGCAAGGAATATTATACTTTAATATTTTGCGTTTGTCAATAGCTTTTTGAAAAAATTTGTAAAATTATTTAATTTTTCTGGCCTCAATGTAAAATCGCTTTTCGCAGGCTTCGCCCATAGAAAAGGTCTTTCTTGGTAAAGCGCCGTCAGCAATAACCGATTTAAAAAGCATATCCTTTGGCATAGAAGGGAGAATAAAGCCTACATTACCTTTTTGCAAACCAAAGTTTCGCGTAGTGTCATCGCCGTGAATGTAATCAACTTTTATATTGTCAAGAGTATCCAAAAATGCTTGCAGAGTACCTACTTCCAAAGGAGAAACGGGGGAAGGAACAAAAACTTCGCCTTCGCCGTCTGCATGCAGATATTTTATTTTCTGGCAAGGGAAATCCCCTTTTAAATTTTTGCAGTATTCTTCAAGCTGGGCTATCAAAACTTTGGGGTCGCAGTCAAAAACAACGCGATGAATGGGCTTGAATTCCAATGCATCGCTATGTAAATTTTCAATTTCACAAAGAGCATAACGTGCAGGATGATTTAAAGCAGCTTCCCCAATCTCTTTTTTTATGTTTTCGTAACAGGTTTTTGCGGTGGCAAGCGAGTGATTTCCATCGCCAACTGCAAAAAGCATGGCTTTGTCAGCTAAATTTCCGTACTTTACTTTCTTTTCGTTTTCAGAATCAAGCAAATCAAGAGCCTTAAAAACGGCTTCCTGTTGCTCTTTTGAAAGCAAAAAGCCTTCAACGTGTCCGCTTTCTTCCATAAGCTCAAAATCGTAAATTTTATCGTTTAAAGAGCTCTCCAAAGGTTCTATTACAGAGAATTCTCTGTCGTCAATCAAAAGCATTATATGAGGAAGCTCTAAAGAAGCATTCTTTCGAATCTTAACACGGGGAGGAATTCTTTCCAAAACAGTACCTTCAGTTGCACGGATGCTTGATACCGAGCCCTTTGCAAAATCGTATTCCTCAAGGTCAACACAGCCAACAATTCCAAGACGCACCTGCCCTGTAGGAAGAGTTCTTTTTAAGAATATCAGAGAATCGGGATATTCTTTTAAAAACGGAAGATATTCCATCATTTTTGAATTGATTTTTTCTATACGTTCGTCATCCTTTTGCCCTAAAAAGCATTCGGGGAAAATAAGCTCGTATGTTGTAAGCGAATTTTCAGTCTTTTTTTCAATCCTGTTCCAGTATTCAGGTTCGGAAGAATACTGATCGCAGGCAACTACACTCCATTTTGTCATGTCTGCATTTTCAGGCAAAAGAATGTTTGCCGGTAAAAAAACTTTATTCATTTGTCATACTCCATTCGTTAATATTTCTGTATATTTTAAGCGATGCTGATTTTGTACCGATTGAAAGTTTGTTACTGTGAATCAATATGTTGTTTTTGAAACAAAGCCCTATTACGGGAACATCACGAGAGAACAAACCCTGAAAGTATCGGTATGCATCTTTTATTTGTGTGTCAGAGGTTGCATTTGATATGTCGGCTAAAGCCTTATCCATATCAGATGTTGCATATCCGTAAAAGTTTGTGCCTGATAATATAGATTCTGTATGAAGCATAAATCTGTAATCAAGGTCAGCAGATAAATCGTATCCGCCAAGGAATAAATCAAAATTACCTTCGGTAATTCTTTCAGAATATTCTTCAAACGGCAAAGCAACAAAATATGATTTTATTCCTATTTCCTTCAGATATGAAACAATTGATTCAGCACTTTTTATTCTGAAAGAACTGTCATCATTTACAAGTATGCAAAGATTTACTTTCTCAACACCTTCGTCGGTTATATGTTCAACAAAATCGTCGCCGTCTGTGTCCATAAATCCTGCATCAAGCAAATATTTTTTTGCAGCATCAGTATCAAATGCACAAATATCGTATTCTGCATCATAAAGCCATGATGAGGGTGGAACAGGGGAATTTGCAGGCTTTGCGTATCCAAAATATGCAGCTTCAATAATGCTTTCTCTGTCAATCGCACACGAAAGTGCCCGTCTTAAAAGAGATGATGAAAGCATATTGTTTTTACAATTTACACCAATAAACTCATACTGAAGCGACAGATAAGAAAAGACCGAAGTATAATCGCCTGTGCCAAAATCGCCTATGTTTTCTATACTTGTTGTCGCAGCTATAGCTTCGCCGAGCTTTATAATAGAAGCCGTGTCTTTATCAGACGCAAGCATCCTTACCTTTATTTCTTTAGGTTTAGGTCTTTCTCCAAGTTGCCAATTATCATTTCTTTCTAAAACCATTTCACGCTGGTCGGTTATCGATACAAACTTATACATTCCAGTACCAACCGGATTTTCTGCAAGATTGTTTATATGTGCGGGAATAATAGGAAAATCCATAAGATTCAGAATATTAACATTTGGCTCTGTTAAATATAAGTTTATATGAGATGAGTCAATAACCTTAACAGTGTCTACACCTTCAAGTTGTTTTTGGTAAATACTGTCTTCAGAATATTTAATCTGTTTAAACGTATACTCTACATCAAAAGCGGTAAAAGCCTTGCCGTCATGCCATGTAACAGAATCCTTCAAAGTAAACTGTATAGTTTTGCGGTCATCTGTGATAGTACATTTTTCTGCAAGACAGGATACAGGGCGAAGCTCGTTGTCAATATAAACAAGACTGTCATAAATCAAATCATAAATTTTAGTGCAGGTTTGTTGCTTTGTAAAAAGAGGATGAAGAGTATCGGGATTTCTCATTGTAAGAGTAACCGACGAAGCAAAACCTTCGTCCGAAAAATCGGTATTTTTGTTACCAGCGGAGCAACCCGCAAATAAAAAAAGACATATAAATAAACATAAAAATTTTTTCATAAAATCACCAAGTATAATTTTATCACAGAAAGCGAAATAATACAATGAAATTTGAAAAAATAATAAAAAAACAAACTTTATTACAAATTTTTATTTGTTAATCTAATGAATTACAGTTGCAAGAAAAAGTTTCACACGTTTTTGCGTGTGGACAACCAACACAATGCTTTCCTTGTTTTTTAGCTTTATAAAGATACAAGATTGCTCCTCCTGCTACAAGTAGGAGGATTGCAATTAAAATAATATTTGTCATAACATCACTCTATTCTTTAATTTATTGAAGGATTCAAAGCATACTCAGCTTTAAGATTTTTATTTGTTTTGTTAATGAGAAAGACAACGATTACTGCCATTGTGACAACAACTATAAACCCTGCAATAGCAGCGCCAACATTAAGTGTAGCAGGAGCAGTGATGAGTGTGCCAATTGTGTAAACTAAATATGCAACTGTATAACCTACACCAAGTTGAAGTCCTATGCCGCCCCAAAGCCATTTTGCACTTTTCATTTCTGCGTTCATAGCACCGATAGCGGCAAAACAAGGTGGAGTGTAAAGGTTGAACATTAAATATGCAAGAGCTGCAATTTTTGTAATCGCAAATACTGTTGCAACCTCTGCGCCTGCACCTTCCATAAGAGCAAGCTCTTCTGTGTCGATAAGATTTTCAAGACCTACAAAGCATACCGCAAGAGTACCAACAACATTTTCTTTTGCGATGAAACCTGTAACTGCCGCTGCTGCAAGCTGCCATGAAAGTACACCAACAATCGGAACAAGAATGTATGCAAACGGACTTGCGACAGAAGCAAGGATTGAAGAATCTGCAGTTTCTGCAACATGAAAGCTCCAAGTAAATGTTTGCATAATCTGTACTGCCATATTACAAAGAAGAATGATTGTAGCTGCTTTAACTATGTATGCCCAACCGCGGCTGCACATTGATTTAAATGCGTCCCAAAGAGAAGGAACTTTGTATTCGGGCAATTCAATAATAAAGAAAGATTTTCTTGCTTTATAACCTGTGATTTTGTTGATAAGTAAAGCACCAACGAATATAAGTGCTATGCCGGAAAAGTACATAAGAGTGCTAACCCAACCGGCATCGTCAAAGAATACTCCTGCAAAGAGGGCAATTACAGGGATTTTAGCACCGCAAGGCATAAAAGGAGCAAGCATTGCCGTTGCTCTGCGTTCACGCTCATTACGAATTGTACGGCTAGCCATAATGCCGGGAACAGCACAACCGATTGTAATAACAAAAGGTATTACAGATTTACCCGAAAGACCAACTTTTTTAAAGATAGGGTCAAGAACAACACAAGCTCTTGACATATAACCACAATCTTCCAAAAGTGCAATAAGGAAGTACATCACCATAACAAGCGGTAAGAATCCAACAACGGCGTTGGCACCGCCGATAACACCATCAACAAGGATGGCTGAAAGAAGCGGATTTGCATCGCTTAAAAGCTTTCCGACCCATCCTTGAAAGCCTTCAAGGATACCAACAAGCCAATCGGCAACAGGTGTACCAACCCATACCTGTGAAATCTGGAATACAAGATACATAATAACTGCAAAAATCGGAATACCGAGCCATTTATTTGTAAGTACGGCATCAATCTTGTCTCCGAAATTCTTATTTTTTGTAAGAACCTTACGGGTTTCAACATCTTTTACTATCTTGTTTACAAATTCAAATCTCTTACGGTCAGCAGCTTCAACCGCTTTTTTGCTTGTAAAGTCAACATTACCTTGTGAATAAACTGCTGTCTGTGATGTTCCAACTTTCTTTACTGCAGCTTCAATAACTGCTTGAAGACCATTTGCAGAAGTTGAAACAGTTTCAATAACAGGACACGCAAGTTTTTCAGAGAGCTTGACTACATCAATTTTTGTACCTTTCTTTTTGTTAATATCACTCTTGTTAAGAGCAACAACGCAAGGTATGCCAAGTTCTAAAAGCTGAGTTGTAAAGAATAAGCTGCGACTTAAATTATCTGCATCTACAATGTTAATGATAACATCGGGATTTTCTTTCTTTACATAAGAGCTTGTTATACTTTCCTCCGATGTGAACGGGGACATAGAATAAGCACCGGGCAAGTCAACGGCAATAAGTTCCTCATTTCCCTTATAGTAAGATTTTTTTATTGGGTGTTCCTTTCTCTCAACGGTAACTCCTGCCCAGTTGCCGACTTTTTCATTTCGACCTGTAAGGGCATTATACATTGTGGTTTTACGGGAGTTTGGATTGTGTGGCAAAGCAATTCTCATATTGTGTTCCTCCTTGTATTTAATTCTTTAATTTTATATACGCATTCAAGTTAGTCTCCACTAACTGCATGTTAAAAAAATAAGCCGTACAGAAGCTACAATTAAACAATTATAGCCTCTGCCAACTGATTATCTATATTATATCGTGCATCTTTAATTGAAACTGTGCATCCGCCTTTTCTTAAAGCAATAACAGTAATTGCCTCGCCCGAATAACAACCGAGCGAAAATAAAAACGCATTTAATTCCTCATCGTCGGTTTCTATACTTTTAATTATATATTCTTGTCCTTCGGACACATCAAGTAATGTCATACTTATCACCTTACCATATTCGTTTTCTTATATTCAAACTTGGTTAGACACAACTAACTCACGCATAGAGTTTAACACAACTAACTTGTTTTTGTCAATACTTTTGTTTAAATTTTCTTTTGCTTTGACAAAAAAATACTTTTATGATAATATAATAAAAAGATGTTATGGTTATCTTTATTTTCGCACATTACGAGGTAAGAAGTTATGAAAATCAAAGAATCAGCTGAAAACTATTTGGAAACAATCTTGGTATTATCAAAGAAAAACGGTTCCGTCCGCAGTATAGATGTTGCTAATGAAATGAACTTTACAAAAGCAAGTATATCAGTTGCGATGAAAAGACTTCGTGAAGATGAATATATCGTAGTAGAACATGACGGAGCAATTCACCTAACAGAAAAGGGCAAGGATATTGCCGCAAGAGTTTACGAAAGACATCAACTAATCGCAAAAATTTTAATAGCTCTCGGTGTCAGCGAAGAAACCGCCTATGAGGACAGTTGCAAGATTGAACACGATTTAAGTAAAGAGAGTTTTGAAAAAATCAAACAATTTTATAAAAAATATAAAAAAGAGACACTGTAAAACTTTTTACAGTGTCTCTTTTTTATGCAGACGTACATCTTATTAAAATAAATAATAACGAATAATACAACGGAATTTGAAAAAAAATAATAAAAAAAGGAGAAATAAAATTTGGACGAGATTAAAGATAATGGTATACAAATTATTGACGATATATATTGCCTTAATATAATAGGCGAAATAGAAGGTCATGTAATTTTACCTCCTCAAAGCAAAACAACAAAATACGAACATGTTATTCCCGCGCTTATTGAAGCCGAGCGTGATACTTCAAAAAAAGGAATACTGATAATACTAAACACAATGGGAGGTGACGTTGAGGCAGGACTTGCAATAGCCGAAATGATATCGAGCTTAACAAAACCCACAGTTTCGCTTGTACTTGGAGGAAGCCACAGTATAGGAGTACCTTTGGCAGTTTCTGCTGATTATTCATTCATAGTCCCATCTGCCACAATGACATTGCATCCCGTGCGTATAAACGGAACTGTACTTTCAGTACCGCAAAGCTTTAACTATCTTGAGAGAATGCAGGAAAGAGTGGTAGAATTCGTTGTTAAAAACTCGCACATATCAAAAGAAGATTTTATGAAGTTTATAATGAACACATCAGAACTTGCAAACGATATGGGCAGTGTATTACTTGGGGAAGATGCTGTTAAAAGCGGACTTATAGATGCAATAGGGGGAATATCAGACGCCCTTTTAAAACTTGAGCAAATGCAAAAAGAAAGACCGTAATTTTTACGGTCTTAAAATTATTTTGCAAGTTCAAGAGCTCTTGTAAGCTGGGTATCTTCTTCGTGCGTTAGTGCAGATATGCTTTTATTCTGTGCACTTTCAGGGAGAAAAACAGTTTCTGAAGGGGTTATTCCTTCGCCGTGAATACAAACACCGTTTGGCGTATAGTAATAAGATGTTGTAAGCTTTAAAGCTCCGCCCAAAGGGAGAGGGAAAAGCTCCTGAACACAGCCTTTACCAAAGGTTTTTTCGCCTATAACCAAAGCACGCTTGTTGTCAGAAAGTGCGGCAGTTAAAACTTCCGAAGCAGATGCTGAATTTTTGTTGCAAAGAACAATTAAATCGTTTTCAATACATTTTTTATCGCTTTTAAAGTAATGCCTTTCTCCCGCTTTGTTCTGGGTGTATACAATGTCGGCTTCGCAAAGGAATAAGTCGGCAATATCTACAGCACTTGAAAGAAGACCGCCGGGATTATCTCTTAAATCCAAAATAATATCTTTATCTTCTATATTGGAAAGAGCATCGGATAATTCATTAAAAGTATTTTGTGCAAAAGAATCTATTTTTATATATCTGGCGGCAGGAAACTCCTTTTGGGATACAGTATCAAGATGAACCGTATCACGCTTAACTTTAAATAAAAGTTCTTTGCCACCCCTTAAGACAGTAATTGATATTTCATTTTTGTTTTTACTTTCTTCGGTTTCTCCTTTTAAGTATGAAATTATTTCATTAAAAGTATCCTCTGTGACCTTTTGTGAGTCAACTTCAATAATTTTATCTCCATCTAAAATTCCGGCATCCTTTGCGGGAGAGTTATTCATAACCTTTGAAACAGTGAAAAAATTATCCTCATCAAGTAAAACTTCAATTCCAATACCCTTGTATTCAGCGTGAATACTTTCCATAAAAGATTTATATTCTTTATCGTTAAAGTACACCGAATAAGGGTCGTTTAATGAACGAACCATGCCCGAAAGTAAAGAGTCTGTTTCCGAGTTTTCAATATAATATCCGTCTATAAGCTTTTTGATAAGAACAGCTTTTACACTATCCCCGAAAAAACAAAATAAAACGGCAATAACAGTAACAACAGTTACAGTAAAGGTTATAACTGCAGTTGTTATGATGTTTTTTTTCTGCAAAACAATACACCTCTATAAATAACGCCACACGGAGCTCCATGCGGCGTTATAAAAATTAAACACACAGTAAGTATATTTCAGTATCAGTTAAAATATGACATGGGGTCTGTATGCTGACCATAATTTAAAACTTCAAAATGCAGATGAGGTCCCGTAGAGTTACCGGTAGAACCAACAGCCGCAATGGTCTGACCTTTTGTTACAGTATCGCCTGCCTGTACGTATAAAGCACTTGAATGTGCGTATAAGGTCTGCACCCCTCCGCCGTGATTTATAACAATGTATTTACCGTAACCGCTGTTCCAGCCTGCACTTAAAACAGTGCCCGAAGCGGCAGCATAAATAGGAGCACCCTGTCCTGCACCTATATCAATGCCCGTATGGGTTTTATATCTCTTCTGAATAGGATGGAAACGGGTTCCGTATTGAGAAGTAATATATGTTGTGTTTGTAGGCCATACAAACCGTTCACTTGAATAATTTTTGGAAGAAGACGCACCAGGGGAAGTTGTCATAGCTTGTATCTGCGAACGCAGACTTGCTTCTGCTGCATCAGCTTCGTCAAGTATCTTTTTGTATGTAGCTTCGTCCGCTTCAAGTTTTGAAAGAAGTTCTATTTTAGCCGCCTGCACAGCTTCAAGCTGCGATGCCTTAACATCAAGAATACTTTTACTTACTTCAAGCTCTTCTTTTCTTGCTTCGATAACGGCTTTAGCTTCTTTTATAACATTTATAGCCGCTTTCATATTGTCCATTATAGACTGGTCGTAGTCAACAATCTGATTTATAAGGTCAATGCGGTATAAAAGATCCGAAAAGCTTTGAGAACCAAAAATAACATCAATGTACGAAGCGTTTCCGCACTCATACATTACTCTCACTCTTGTTTCGTAAAGAGCAGTATATTCGTCAAGCTCATTTTGAGCAACATTTATTTCTTCTTGTTTTGCATCAATTTCTGACTGAACCTCTGCAATCTGGTTGTTTACAGTATGAATTTCAGTTCCAAGGTCGGCAAGTTGTAAGTCGATTTCCTTTTTTTCTGCTTGAAGATCAACCTTGTTCGATTTTATGGAATTCAATTTATTTTGTGCCGCAGCCTTTTCACTTTGAGCCTGTGAAAGCTTTGATTTAAGCTCGTTCACAGTTGCCGCACGTACCGAGAAAAGGGAAGAGAACGACGAAAGTAAAAATGCAAGCACAAGTACTATAACTAAAGAAGAAATCAGAAATTTATTTGAACGCAGTTTTTTCATAATTCAACTCCTTTTAGATCATCATACTTTAAGATGACGGCGTACCGAAATTACACTTCCTACGGCTCCCATAATACAGCCCATAAGAACAAGTAAAGCAATAAGTATAAATATTATGTCAGAAAGCGCCTTGAATTCAAAAATATTAAATCCAGATAAAGCTGCAAGGGTCGAGCCGTAAGCTACCGATACAATGATTATTGAAATAGCACTTCCTATAAAGCCTATTATTATACCTTCAATAATAAAAGGCCAGCGGATAAACCAGTCAGTAGCACCTACGTATTTCATAATATGAATTTCTTTTTCTCTGGCATGAACCGCAAGCTTTATAGTGTTTGAAATAATAAATATTGCAATTACAGATAAAAGAAGCATTGCGGCCAAAGTAGCGCCCTTGATTATGTTTGTTGTGTTAAGAATATTGTTTAAAATATCCTGTCTATTCGAAACCGATTCAACAAACTGAATACCCTTTATCTGTTCAGCAATAGATGAAGCGGCACGAAGATCCTTTAAAGTAACAATGCAGGAAGGACGTAAAAAGCCTGAATTCAAACCATCAGCACGGTCTCCAAGCATCTTAACACAGTTTTTGAACGCTTGCTCCTGAGTTTCAATGTTTACCGTTGCAACTCCTTCAATAGCCTGAATCTGTCCCTGTATAGCTTCAAGACCTGAATAATCAATATCTTTGTTTATATAAGCTTGAATTTCACACTGGGATATGACCTGATCTGCAATATAATTTACATTTATGCTGAAAAGTAAAAATACACCAAAGAGCAAGAGACAGCCTGTCACAGTAATAAGGGCAGCAAGTGTCATTATTTTGTTGTACCATATACTTTTACAAGCCTCGCTTATAAAGTAACGAAGTTCTCTAAATGACATCGTAACGCCCCCTTTCTTCGTCTCTTACAATAGAGCCGTTTTCAATGGCAATAACACGCTTTTGCATTTCGTTTACTATTTTTTCGGAATGTGTAGCCATAACAACGGTTGTACCTCTTTTGTTTATGTTGTCAAGGATTTTCATGATTTCGTTTGCGGTTTCAGTGTCAAGATTTCCGGTAGGCTCGTCTGCTATTAAAACAGAAGGGTTGTTAGCCAAAGCTCTTGCCATAGAAACACGTTGTTGTTCCCCGCCTGAAAGTTGAGCAGGGTAAGAATGAGCCTTATGTAAAAGACCTACCATTTCTAGAACTTCAGGAACACGTCTTCTTATAAGACTTCTTGGAGCACCTACAATTCTCATTGCAAAAGCAACATTTTCATAAACAGTACGTTGTTCCAAAAGGCGGAAATCCTGAAACACAACGCCAAGACTTCTTCTTAAAAGAGGAATCTCTTTTCTCGAAAGCTTGCCTATGTTAAAGCCGTTAACCAAAACTTCGCCTTCTGTGGGTACTTCTTCACAAAGCATAAGATGAATAAGAGAGGACTTACCTGCACCGCTGTGTCCTACCAAAAACACAAATTCGCCTTTTGAAATGTGCAGAGAAGCATTTTTAAGAGCAACCACTTTGTTTGAATCATAAATTTTAGTGACATCATTAAAATAAATCATTTTCAAACCTTTCTTATGTTTTAAAATTAGAATTTGGTCGGATTTGAATCAAGATACTTCTGAACCATCATAGCAACCTTAAATGTTATGGCGTGTTCAAAATTGCGCAAATCAAGACCTGTAAGCTTCTGAACCTTGTCAAGTCTGTAAACCAAGGTATTTCTGTGAACATAGAGCTGACGCGAGGTTTCAGAAACGTTCAAATTATTTTCAAAAAACTTTATTATAGTGTAAAGAGTTTCCCTGTCAAGTACCTCAAGGGGTTTTTTCTTAAACACTTCGTGTAAAAACAGTTCGCAAAGCGTTGTAGGAAGCTGATATATAAGTCTTGCTATACCAAGATTTTCGTAGTTTATAATATTTTTTTCAGTGTCAAAAACTTTGCATATCTCAATGGCAATCTGTGCCTCTCGGTATGCAGATGCAATATCCTTTATAGTAGGAGCAACCGAGCTTATACCAATAGTTACATCTATCATAGCTTCGCTGCAAAGAGTATCAACAATGCTTTTTGCAAGAGTATTTAAGCTTTCAACAGTAGCATCACGGCTGATTTGTTTTACCAAAACAACTGAACATTCATCAAGACCTATGGTAAAGTCAAAATCTTTTTCAGGGAAAAGATTTTGCACAATTTCAATAATAGATGACTCAACAGCTTCGGAAGAACGAATAAGCATAACTGTTCTTGGGGAATCATATTCTATATGGAGTTCGTTTGCACGCATAAGTACGTCGCCCGGCAAAACATTATCAAGCAAAATATTTTTTACTAAAGTTGTTTTGTCGTAATGTTCGTCATGGATCTGTTTCACTCCTGAAAGAGAAATAGACAGAATATTTGCATATTGTGCAGCTTCCGCATCTTCGCCTTCAACAAACACAATCAAATCACCGTTTGAATTTTTTTGGGGCTTTGCAAAAGTAAATCCGCCATACTTAAGATATCTGTCAGCTTTTTCTAAAGAGGATAAAATTTCATCAAGATTTTTTTCGATATAGGAATGGTCTGTATATGAAAAAATTATTCCCATATCGTCGATAACACCGGTATGCCTGCCGAAAGCATCATTTAACTGATAAATCATCCCCTGTGAAAATTTTGATACCAAAAAAACACCTCATTCCATATAGAAATAGAATTATGTACTTATATATTTTAAACGTATAGAAGAAATTTTGCAAGTAAAATTAAAAAGTTTTTACAAAAAAGTAACATAATTTAAAAAAAATTTAAATAAAATGTCATGTTTGAATAAATTATAAAGGAGAAAATAAAATGAAAAGTAAAAACTGTATCGCTATGATACTTGCGGGAGGACAAGGCTCAAGACTCGCTTCACTCACAAAAAATATAGCAAAGCCTGCGGTAAGTTACGGAGGGCGTTACAGAATCATAGATTTCACTCTGTCGAACTGTACCCATTCAGGGCTTGATACAGTGGGGATTCTCACACAGTACCGTCCTTTGGAGCTTAATACTTATATTGGCAACGGACAACCGTGGGACCTTGACAGAAATATGGGTGGAGCTTATATTTTACCGCCCTATATGAAAAGCGACAGCGGAGAATGGTACAGAGGAACGGCAAATGCAATATACCAGAACATAGATTTTATAGAACAGTTTTCGCCTAAATATATTTTAATTTTATCAGGCGACCATATATATAAAATGCATTACGGCAAAATGATAAAATATCACGAAAAACAGGGAGGAGAGGCAACAATAGCCGTAATACGCGTACCTTTGAGCGAAGCTTCACGCTTTGGTATAATGAATACCGATTCAGAAAACAGAATAACAGAATTTGAAGAAAAACCTAAAAATCCAAAAAGCAATTTTGCTTCAATGGGGATATATGTTTTTAACTGGCAGACTTTAAAAAAATATCTTATTATTGACGAAAACAATAAAAATTCTTCAAATGATTTCGGCAAAAACATTATTCCTGCAATGCTTCGGAACGGCGAACAAATGTATGCCTATCCGTTTGAGGGTTATTGGCGCGATGTAGGAACAGTAGAAAGTCTGTGGCAGGCAAATATGGATTTGATAGGAAACCCGTCGCAGTTTGATTTGCATGATAAAGACTGGCGTATATTCAGCCGAACATCAGTCCGTCCTCCGCATTTTATAGGCAAGAGTGCACTTGTTACAAAAAGCATTGTAACAGAAGGATGCGAAATATACGGCGACAGTGATATGAGCGTTATTTCGGAAGGAGTTTTAATAGAAAAGGGAGCCCAAATAAAACATAGCGTAATCATGTCGGATGTAAAAATATGCTCAGGAACTAAAATAGAAAATGCCATTATAGGAAATAATACAGTAATAGGTAAAAATTGTATTATAGGCGGAAAAGAAAAAGTAACTCTTTTGGGAGGCGGAATAAGAATAGCTGATAATGTGCATATTAGTGCAGGCGAAAGTGTTGAAAATGATATATTAAGTCAAAACATCAGCGAACACAAGCTTAAGGAGGCGGAATAATGAACGATGCAATGGGCGTGATTATGACAGGAGAAAGAGGCCTTTACGAACTCACTGAACACAGAGATATTTCGGCATTGCCCGTAGCGGGAAGATATAGGCTTATTGACTTTGTAATGTCGGCAATGACAAACTCAAAAATAATAAACGTAGGAGTGACAACCAAAAGCAATTATTCTTCTCTTATGGACCATTTGGGTTCAGGCAGTGCGTGGGATTTACACCGAGGGAATTACGGTCTTTTTGTATTACCGCCATTTTTGTCGGGAAACATAAATCCTTTCAGTTCAGGAGATGTAGATATGCTCTACGGAATAATGACATATTTCAGGAGAAGCCGCCAGAAATATGTTGTATTGTCGGGAAGCAGAAGAATATGCAATATAACCTTTGACGAGGCTATAAAACAGCATATAGAAAGCGGTGCAGAGATTACTGCAATATACTGCAAAGAAGAAAACGAGACAGCAGAAAACATGGAAAGACATACGGTTTTGGAGCTTTCGGGAAACAGAGTTTGCGGAATTGAAGTTTACCCCAAAAAAGCAAAAAGCAATAATGCCTCAATGGATATGTATATAATGGAAAAAGAGCTTCTTATGTCGCTTATAGAAGAATGTGTTTCAAAAGGTGAACACAATCTTGTGAAGGATGCTTTTATCAAAAACATAGATAAACTTAAAATTTTTGCATGGGAGTTTAAAGGTTATGTAGGTCTTGTGGATTCAGTGGCATCTTACTTTTCGTGCAATATGGATATTTTGAATCAGAACATAAGAGAAGAACTGTTTTCTAGCGAAAACCTTATCTATACAAAAATAAAAAATTCCATACCTACAAAATACGGCGAAAACGCACGCTTTACAAACTGTTTTATTGCTGACGGATGCACTATTGACGGCGAGGCTGAAAACAGTATAATATTTCGCGGTGTAAACATAGGCAGTAACACCCTTATCAAAAATTCGATAATAATGGAAGGCGCAAACATAGGCTACGGATGCGACCTTGATAATGTGATTTTGGACAAAGAATGTATTATCCGAGACGGCAGAAGACTTGTAGGGCAGGAAAGTTATCCTGTAATTATAAGAAAACGTGCAATAGTTTAGGAAATAATTGACTAAAATAAAAAAGTATGTTACAATATATTAAATATATAAAAAGGTGATTTTTTTTATGAGGGATACTGTAAACATACTTGGAATAGATGTAGACAGAGGCGGAATGAAAGACTCTGTTGAAATTCTGTGCGGTTTTATGAAAGAAGATAAAGCCCACGCTGTATATACCCCTAATCCTGAAATAATGATGGAAGCGTATAAAGACAAAGAATATGCCGGTATTTTGTCGCGTGCAGACCTTGTTGTGCCTGACGGAATCGGTGTTGTGTATGCTTCAAAAATTTTAAAAAAGCCTGTAACAGAACGTGTTGCGGGCTTTGACCTTATGAACAACTTTTTTGATATAGCAGCAGAAAAGAATTATTCGGTTTTTATTTTCGGAGGGAAAGAGGGCGTTGCAGAAAAAGCTGCCGAAAATCTTGAAAAAAGAAACATAAAAATAGCAGGAACAACGCATGGTTACAGAAAAGACCACGAAAAAATAGCAGAAGAAATAAAAGAATCAGGTGCAGATATAGTTTTAGTTTGTATAGGATTTCCAAATCAGGAAAAGTGGATAGATAAATATAAAGACAAAACTGGAGCAAAAATTTTAGTGGGAGCAGGAGGCTCGGTTGATGTTTTTGCGGGCAACACAAAACGCGCACCCGAGTTTTATCGTCGCCACGGGCTTGAGTGGTTGTACCGCCTTTGCACACAGCCTTCAAGGTTTATAAGAATGACCGTATTACCGCTGTTTATGTTAAAAGTGTTATTCAAAGGAAGAAAGAGGGATAAAAAATGAAAGTTACATTACTTCGCCACACACCTGAGCCTGAAAAGGCAATAGCAGCAGCAGCAAAGCTTTGTTATTCAGAAGCAGGGATAGACACCTTGATGGACAAGCTTACCGATGAAAATGTTGAAAAATTTCTTGAAATGCTTGTTTCAATAGGACACGAAAGTCCTATCGAGCATGTTACATTTACCTTTGGTATAGAGGGTGTAAGTCGCTCTCTGTTGGCACAGATTACACGACACCGTATAGCAAGTTACAGCGTAAAAAGCCAAAGATATGTTACTGAAGGACAGTTTCAGTATGTAATTCCCCACGAAATTGAAAATAATGAAAAGGCAAAAGAAATCTTTTTAAAAGCAATGGCAGATGACCAGAAAACCTACGATGAACTGACCGCCATTTTAAAAGAAAAGCACTACAAAGACTTTCTTAAAGAAGGAAACGACGAAAAAACCGCAGACAAGCTTGCCCAGAAAAAAGCAATAGAAGATGCACGTTATGTATTGCCAAACGCCTGCGAAACCAATATGATAGCAACCTTCAATGCAAGAAGCTTAAAGAACTTCTTCAGTCTTCGTATGTGCGAGCGAGCACAGTGGGAGATAAGAGAGCTTGCAGAAGCTATGTATAAAGAAGCAAAAAAAGTAGCACCCATTCTCTTTAAAAAATCGGGTCCTCCTTGTGTAAGAGGAATTTGTCCCGAAGGCAAAATGTCGTGCGGAAAAATGAAGGAGAAAAAAGATGCTTACGGTAATTGAAGGGGTTGACTCAAGCGGCAAAGCCACACATACAGAGAATGTGAAAAACATTCTTTCGGCAGAAGGGAAAAATGTAAGAAAAATAACATTTCCCGATTACAAAAGCGACTCTTCCGCACTTGTTAAAATGTATCTTGCGGGAGATTTTGGCAAAAACCCGGGGGATGTTTCGGCGTATGCAGCATCGGCATTTTATGCGGTTGACAGATATGCTTCATACAAAAAAGACTGGGGCAGTTTTTTGCATTCGGGCGGAATAGTTGTTGCAGACAGATATGTTACATCAAATATGATTCATCAGGCAGCCAAAATTAAAGATAAAGGCGAAAAAGACAGATTTTTAGATTGGGTTTACGATTTTGAATATGTAAGGCTTTCTTTACCTGTGCCCGATTTAGTAATCTTTTTGGATATGCCCCCCGAAACGGCACGTATGCTTATGGCAGACAGGGCAAATAAAATAACAAATGAAGCACAAAAGGATATACACGAAAGTAACGCAAGATATCTTGAAGAATCATACGAAAACGCTTTTTATGTAGCCGAAAAATTTGGCTGGCATACAGTTCATTGCGTTGGGGAAAAATTGCGTCCCATAGAGGATATAAGTAAAGAAATAGTTGGAATAATTAAAAATGGAATTTAAAAAGTTTGACCTTGAAAGTCGGGATAAAATAATTAAATATTTTGCACAAAAACCAGGTAAAATGGGAACCGAAAGGAACTTTACAAGCTACTTTATATGGCAGAGTGCAAACTTTGAGTATGCACAAGGGGAGGACGAAATTTTTGTCCGTTCTTACTGCAGGGGCGAGTATTGCTACCGTATGCCCTATACAGAAAAAGGCTATTTTGCGTTAAAAGAATACGTCAAAAATCAAAGTTACAAATTCAAACTCTGCGTTCTTGATAGCGAAGATTTGGAATTATTAAAAAAACTTGACCCTGAAAATTTTGAAATAAAAGAGATACGTAATGCGGCAGATTATATCTATTCTGCCGAAAAGCTTATAACACTTTCCGGCAAAAAACTACATGCAAAGCGTAATTTTTTAAACCGATTTTTGCAAAACCAGTTCACTTATGAAAAAATAGATTCAGAAAATCTTGAGGAAGCAAAAAATTTCACACTTGACAAAGTGAAGGATGAAAAAGAGCATACCGCAATGACCCTTTTGTTCGATAATTTTACAGAGCTTTCTTTAATCGGTGCAATAATACGTATTGAAGGAAAAATTGTTGCCTTAAGTGTTGGCGAATGGCAAAATAGCGAAACAGTAATTATACATGTAGAAAAAGCAAATTCTGATATAGCAGGTGCATATCCTGCAATAAACAATCTTTTTGTTAAAAACGAGTTTTCAAATGCGAAATATATAAACAGAGAAGAGGATATGGGAATTGAAGGCTTAAGAAAAGCAAAGCTTTCGTATTATCCTGATATTTTGCTTATGAAGTATTCTGCAACCGAAAAGTAGGAGCCTTATATGAAAATAGATTTTGTAAAAGAGCAGGAAAAGGCAGAAATATATAACCTTTGGCATATATGCTTTGGCGATACAAAAAAGTATATGGACTGGTACTTTTCTAAAGTTTATAAAACAGAAAACACTCTAGCACTTTATTGCGACGGTAAGATAGCTTCAAGTCTTCAAATCATACCGTATACATTAAAACTGAAAGATAAAGAAATTTTATGCGGATATGTTGCAGGGGTATCCACGTTGCCTCAATTTCGATATCGCGGATTTTCGAAAGCACTTATGGAAAAAGCAGACGAAGTAATGAAAGAAAGAGGATATTCTGCAGCCTTTTTAATACCATTCAACTTTGATTTTTATAAAAAACACGGATACAAAATATGCCGTCCAAACTATTGCTTTGAAGGCGAAGTTTCAAAGCTTTATGAATTTAAAAATAATACACTTTTCAAAGAATGCAAAAAATTCCCAAAGCAAGTGTATAATAGCTTTGCAGAAACTTTCGATGTTTGTATAAAAAGAGACGACAACATTTTTAATTCAGTTTATCAAGGCATAAGAAATGCTGATGGATTTTTTTGTGAAACAGAAGATTCGTATATAATTTACTCTATAAAAGATAAAACGATGAATGTTTTGGAAATGGCATATACTACCGAAAACGGTCTTAAAAACCTTCTAGGGTTTATAGCTTCACAAAATATAAACAGATTTAAAATCATAAATGCAAAAAAACAAGACTTGCACATACTTTTTAAAAATAAAGAAATTATAGAAAAAGAATTCCCACAGGCAATGCTAAAACCTTTAACAATGCAAAACCAAAAACTGATTGAAGGGACAAGCTTTTTAAGCATGCCCGAATGGATATAGGAGAGAAAATAATGGTATATGTATTTTTAGCGCAAGGATTTGAAGAAATAGAAGCCCTGACTGCAGTTGACCTTCTTCGCAGGGCACAAATCCCTGTAAAAACAGTAAGTATAGACGGGGAAGAAGTAACAGGTTCGCACGAAATTTCTGTAAAAGCAGATATGTTACTTTGTGATATTAAAGAAGATTTTGATGCAGTTATATTACCTGGCGGAATGCCCGGCACAACAAACTTGAACGAATGTGAGAAGATACACGACATTTTGGATATCGCAAACAAAAATCAAAAGCTTATTTGTGCAATATGTGCAGCACCGATGATCTTAGGTATGCACGGACTTTTAAAAGGCAAAAAAGCAACCTCATACCCTGGCTTTGAAAAGTATCTTGAAGGGGCAAATCTTTCAGAGGAAAGAGTGTGCTGCGATGGTAATATTATAACCTCACGAGGAGCAGGTACGGCAGCAGAGTTTGCCGCAGCAATAATCACGGCGTTAGACAAAAAAGAAAAGGCAGAAGAAATCTTAAAATCCATTTTACACAAATAAAGGATAAATAGCAAATGAAAAAGCGTTCACTTATAACACTTGCAGTAATATGCTTGATTCTTTTGTGCATACTTTCTGTATGTACCGAAATTTCAGGCAAAAACGGGGAAGAAAAAACAGTGTTTATCCCAATGGGCAGCAGTGCAAAAACAATATCCAAAATATTAAAGCAGGAAAATATTATAAATAGCCCGCTTCTTTTTCATGTGTATTCAAGAGAATACGTTCCGCTTATGACGGCGGGCAGCCATACAATGCGTGAAAATATGGCGTATCGCGATTTAATTTCGGAACTTCAAAAACCAGTACCAATGGGAGAAATTGTGAAGGTAACAATTCCCGAAGGATATGAATTGCGTGAAATTGCAAAAAAGCTTGAAGAAAACGGAATATGCTCGCAAAAAGACTTTTATGACGCCGCACAAAACGGTACCTTCCATTACGATTTCCTTGATAGCTCGGCAAAAGGAGAGACTCGTCTTGAAGGATATCTTTTCCCTGCAACATACGATTTCACACTTAATATGACGGCCGAGAACGTAATAGATACAATGCTTTCAAGGTTTGCAGAACTACCTCTTTCAGAATATAAAGAAAGAGCAGAAAAACTTGGATACAATTTAAATGATGTTATAATAATGGCATCAATAGTTGAAAGAGAAGCACAGGCAGCAGAAGATAGGGCAAAGGTGTCATCTGTTTTTTATAACAGACTAAAAATAAATATGCCACTGCAGTCTTGTGCTACGGTGCAATATATTTTAAAAGAGAGAAAGGCAGTACTTTCTGTTTCTGATACAAAAATAGATTCGCCTTATAATACTTATCAGAATTACGGTTTACCGCCAACACCAATAGCATCTCCTGGAGAGGCTTGTATACAAGCAGCCCTTTATCCTGACACAACAGAATATCTTTATTTTTATGCCGACGGAAGCGGCAAACATATATTCTCAAAAAACTATGAAGAGCATCTGGAGGCACAACGAAATGGGTGAAAATATAACTTACCCCTATATAGATGAATATCTGCAAAGTCTTATGCCTAAAAGGGAAGGGATTTTAAGCAGCATAGAAGAAACGGCAGTACTTGAAGAAAGCTATGTTCCCATAGTCCCACCCGAAACAGCACAGCTTTTAAGACTTATACTTGATATTACAAAACCTAAAAAAATACTTGAAATAGGTACAGCGGTGGGATATTCTGCAATGCTTATGGCAAAATGGGCACCTTGCGCACATATCACAACCATAGAAAGATACGAAAAATCGGCACGCATTGCAAAGCAGAATATAAAAAACGAAAAGCTGCAGGACAGAATTCATATCATAGAAGGAGATGCGGCAGAAATACTGCCAACCCTTGAAGAAGAATTTGATCTTGTTTTTATGGACGGTGCAAAAGCACAGTACCTTGCATTTTTGCCCGAGGTTTCAAGGCTTTTAAAAACGGGCGGAGTATTGATTTCAGACGACGTTTTGTATAAGGGAATGCCCGCATCAAGAGAACTTTTGATAAGACGTAAAATAACCATATATAAAAGACTTCGGAAATATCTTGAACATTTAATGCAAAGAGAAGATTTTACAACATCAATCATTCCGATAGGCGACGGAGTAGCAATATCATATAAGAAGGAAGTAAAATGAGTATAGAACTTTTGGCCCCTGCAGGGGACTTGTCAAAACTTAAAATAGCAATTTTGTATGGAGCTGACGCAGTATACATAGGCGGCGAAGAATTTTCTCTTCGCAGTGCGGCAAAAAACTTTACCCGCCTCGATATAAGGGAAGGGGTTAGCTTTGCACATAACTTGGGTAAAAAGGTTTATGTTACTGCAAATATTTTTCCAAGAAATAACGATATAGAAAAAATTTCGGAATATGCAAAGTGGCTCTATAATGCAGGGGTCGATGCAGTTATAGTGTCAGATCTCGGTGCATTTTCAATAATAAAGGAATCAGCACCTGATTTACCAATACATGTAAGCACACAGGCAAACACAATAAACTATCAGGCGGCAAAGGTATGGCATAATATGGGTGCCTCAAGAGTTGTTTTAGCACGCGAGCTTTCATTTGGAGAAATTAAAAAAATAAGAGAAGAACTGCCCAAAGAGTGCGAAATAGAATGTTTTGTTCACGGCTCTATGTGTATGTCTTATTCAGGCAGATGTGTTATGAGCAACTACCTTGCAAGCCGTGATGCAAACAGAGGGGAATGTGCACAACCCTGCCGCTGGAAGTATTATCTTATGGAAGAGAAAAGACCGGGAGAATATATCCCCGTGGAGGAAGACGAAAAAGGTTCGTACATTTTTAACTCCCGTGATATGTGTATGATAGAACATATACCGGAACTTATAGAGGCAGGCATTAAATCCTTTAAGATAGAAGGCAGAGTAAAAAACGAAAATTATGTTGCAACAGTAGTAAAAGCATACCGTAAAGCAATAGATTTATACTACGAAGGAAAAAGCTTTGATAAAAACCTTCTTTGCGAGCTTGAAAAGGTAAGCCACAGGGAATATTCAAAGGGTTTTTATTTTGACGAGCCCGGGCAAATAACCGCCGAAAGTACCTATATTAAAAAGTATAATATTATGGCCGTGGTACGTGGATATGACGAAAAAACCAAAACCGTTACATTAGAGCAGAGAAACAGATTTTGCAAAGGCGATGTAATAGAGTTTATGCCCCCACAAGGCGAAAATTTTGAAATAATGGTAGATTATATGGAAAACGGCGAAGGAGAAAAGATAGATGCAACTCCGCATCCGCAGATGACAATACGAATGCCATTAGATAAAAATGTTCCAAACGATACAATTGTAAGAAAGGCTTTATAAGATGATTGATATACAAAGCACAATAAAAGATGTGAAAAGAGTTGTTGTAAAAATAGGCACTTCAACCCTTGCCCACGAAAATGGCAAGCTTAACCTTCGTAGAATAGAAAAACTTGTACGTGTTTTAAGCGAACTTCAAAACGAGGGTAAAGAAGTAATTTTGGTAACCTCGGGAGCAATAGGGGTAGGTATGGGCATTTTGGGACTTGGCGAACGTCCGCATGATACCAAAACCAAGCAGGCGGTTGCGGCCCTCGGTCAGTGTGAATTGATGAATATTTACAGTCGTCTTTTTGCAGAATACGACCATAAAGCGGCACAGATCCTTTTAACCAAGGATATTATAGACCATGCAAAAAGAGAAGAGAATGCAAAAAACACATTTGGTTCTTTACTTGATATGGGAATAATACCCATAGTAAACGAAAACGACTCTGTATCGGTTGAAGAAATAGAATTTGGCGATAACGATACATTATCTGCAATAGTTGCAACATTAGTAGAAGCAGATTTGCTTATAATATTAACCGATACCCACGGACTTTATAATAAAGACCCCCGCGAAAATGACGATGCCGAGCTTATACATATAGTAAAAAATATAGACGAAAGTGTTTATGATATGGCAAGAGGTAAAAGCGGAAAACTCGGAACAGGCGGTATGTATACAAAGGTTAAAGCGGCCGATATTGCAACAGGCAAAAACATAAATACAATAGTTACACAAGGCGAGGAGCCCGAAATTATATACGATATTTTTGACGGTAAACTCAAAGGAACACTTTTTATAGGAAAATAAATAATGGAATCAATAAAAAGATACAACTTAATAATTAAAGCTGTGTGCCTTTTGGCAATATCAATTCTTGATTTGCCTCTGGCACTTATGCTTTTTTGTGTCATTTTACTCGGCAGTGCCTTTAAATATATTCTTTGTGATGCACAGCTTGATAAAAAGAGGATATATGTGTTTGTGTTTGGCGCGGTTATAAGCAATATTTTGCTTATCCTTTACACAAAACTGCAAAATTTCATACCCTTCTGGGATTATGCGGGCTATTACAGAGAAAGTCTTGCTTCTTCAAAAGAAATGTATTCTGACCTACCTCTCTTTTGGAGAAACTTATATTCATCTATGCTTTATGATGATTATACAAAACTGCCAACACTTTTTACGGCCCCCTTTATAAATCTTTTCGGAGGGGAATATTCTACTTATATAATAATCTGCTATAATATTTTTGTTTTACCATTTATTTTTGTGTTAAGCCACATTATATATAAAATAAACCCAAAGCTTACATTTTTAGCGTTTTTGTTTCCAGCCTTTGTAAATCCCCTTTTAAGAGGATATGTTGACAGTATAGGTCTTATATTTATAGCGGTATGGCTTTATTTCGTTTTTTCAAATCTTTCAAAGCTTTCCTTAAAAAAAGACATAGTGCTTGGACTTTTAAGCACAGTGTTCATTTTTACAAGAAGATGGTATATCTTTTTCTTGATTTCAGTTTTTGCAGCAGCATTTATAACATATAGTGTAAAAGCTATTTTAGATAAAGATATAAAAGCATTTAAAAATGTCTTTATAAATCTTTTTGTTACAGGCTTTACAACTCTTGCAACAGTATTGCTTTTCTTTTTTCCGTATATAAAAAGACTTTTTACAAACAGCTTTTCGGATACATATTCAGCTTATCGTTTCGGCGACTTTGTATGGAATATAAAATACTTTATAAAATATTACGGAATACTTGTTTTTGCTCTTGTATTGCTTGGAATTATAAGCGGTTTTATAAATAAAAAAACAAAATATTTCACAGTTTTTTTAAGCCTTTTGTGTGCTATCGAATTTTTACTTTTTAACAGTGTACAAACCATTTCATACCATCATCAGTATCTTTTTGTTGCACAGATTTTAATTTTGATTATTATAGGAATAAAAAATATAAAACTTAAAAATGTGTATCCCATAGTGGCAACCTTATTGCTGGCATTTTCATTTTTGTATACCTATATTCCTTTTAAAATGCCTCAAAGCATAGAATATGTTTTAACCTCAAAACGTTTTGAACCAAAGATTACCGATACAAAACCAATAAATGAGCTTTGTGATAAATTAAATTCCCTTACAAAAGAAGGGGAATATGTATATATTCTTTCAAGCTCCGAAACTTTAAATGACGATATTTTGAGAAATTCAAAACTGCCAAACCAAGATAACGCAGTAAAAAATTTCTTCGGCACAGCACACGTTGATAAGCGTGACGGATTCCCAAACGTTTTACTCGTAGCAAAATATATAGTTGTAGCAGACCCTCCCCAGGTACATCTGGGAGAAGAAAACCAGCAGATAGTAGCATACTTTGCACGGGAAATTTTAGATGGAACATACACTAAAAACCTCGAAAAAATTGATTCAGTTTATGTAGATAATGGTGTAACGGCACATATTTACGAAAGAAAGTCAGGTTACAGTATTGAATTTTTAACCCTAGCGAAAACACATTTTCAAACGTTGTATCCCGACTATCCGTCCCTTTATAATGTTGACTTTGTATATTCTCAAAATTAGTTGTTGCATTAAAATAGAATTTATTGTATAATTAAAAAAGTATGTTGTATACAGGAGGAAATTAACAATGATAGAACAAAAAGTAAAAGAAATAATAGCAGAACAGCTCGGTATGGATGTAGCTGAAATAGGAAACGATTCACATCTTATCGACGACCTTGGTGCTGATTCCCTTGATATAGTAGAAATCCTTATGGCTTTTGAAGAGGAATTTGATGCTGAAATTCCCGATAATGAAATAGAAAAGATTCGTAGGGTAGGAGAAATTTCAGAACTTTTGAAGAAGTATACAGAATAATGAAAGACATAGACTTTTTTGAAAAATGTATGAATCATAGATTCAAAAACACACAGCTTCTAGAGGAGGCTCTCACGCACAGTTCTTATGCGAACGAAAAGCATGACGGAAGACCGTGCAACGAGAGGCTTGAATTTTTTGGCGATTCTGTTTTAGGGTTAATTATAAGTGAGTACTTATTTAAAACCTGTCCCCGCTCATTTGAAGGGGACCTTACCCGTGCAAGAGCGACCATAGTTTGTGAAAAGTCTCTTGCAGAGGCGGCACGCAAAGAAAATATCGGCACATATTTAAATCTCGGCAAAGGAGAAGAAAAGACAGGAGGAAGAAACAGGGATTCTGTTTTGTCCGATGCAACAGAAGCTTTAATAGCAGCACTGTATCTTGATGCAGGCATTGAAAAAACCAAAGAATGGGTACTTAAAATTTTATCGCCTGCTATAAAAAGTGCCGTTGTAGGAAACCTTTTCTGGGACTATAAAACTCTTTTGCAGGAAAAATTGCAAAGTATGGGAAAAGAAGGTAACATAACCTATAAAGTTACAGACGAAACAGGACCCGACCACAATAAAATATTTGAAATAAGCGTATATTTTAATGAAGAATTTATAGAAAAAGCCTCTGGCAAGAGCAAAAAAGCAGCCGAGCTTGAGGCTGCAAAAAAAGCACTGGAGAAAATTGATGGGAAAGCATATTAACATACCTGTATTTATTCCGCACCTTGGATGTAAAAACAGTTGTGTTTTTTGTAATCAAAGGTCAATAACGGGTCAGATAAAAGAGGTAACTGTAACCGAAGTCAGGAATATTATAGACGAGAAGTTAAGATTTGCAGACTCAAAAGAAGTAGAAATAGCTTTTTTTGGCGGCAGCTTTACAGGGATATCTGTTAATCAGCAAAAAGAATACCTTTCGGTTGCAAAGGAATATGTTGACAGTGGAAAAGTATCAAAAATAAGACTTTCAACAAGACCTGATTATATAGACGAAAATATTCTTACAATGCTTTCAAAGTATGGTGTTAATACAATAGAACTTGGGGCACAGTCAATGTGCGATGATGTACTTTTGGCATCTAAAAGGGGACATAAGGCGGAAGATATTTATAAAGCGGCGCATCTTATAAAAGAAAAAGGCTTTGAACTTGGACTTCAGATGATGATAGGTCTCCCGCTTGACACTCACGAAAAAAGCATTTTTACAGCAAACGAAATAGTAAGACTTTCGGCAAACTGCACGCGTATATACCCAACTGCGGTATTAAAAGGCACAGAGCTTTATGATATGTATAAAGCAAAAAACTATACACCGTGGACCGTACAACAAGCAGTAAAAACCGCAAAAGAAGCTTTAAAAATCTTTTTAGAATCAAACGTTGAGGTTTTAAGAATAGGTCTTCAGTCAGGGGAAACTCTGGGTGCAGACTTTATGGCAGGAGCATATCATCCTGCAATAGGAGAAATGGTGTATTCTGCACTTTTTTGTGATAGATTTGAGGAATATATTTTAGCTAATCCCAAATCTTCATATAAAATAATCACTAATAAAAAAGAGGCTTCAAAGGCAGTAGGTCAAAAAAGAAGCAATATAAAATATCTTGAAGAAAAATTTAAAACACGAATAACTGTCTACGTGACAGACGGGAAAGGAACTGATATAGAATGAACGTATTTGACACATTAAAAGAAAGAGGACTTATAGCCCAAACCACACACGAAGAAGAAATAAGAGAACTCCTCGGCAAAGAAAAGGTAACATTTTATATAGGTTTCGACCCAACTGCAGACAGCCTTCATGTAGGCCATTTTCTGCAGATGGTTGTAATGCGTCATATGCAGCTTGCAGGACATAGACCGATTGCAGTAATTGGCGGAGGTACAGCCATGGTAGGCGACCCTTCGGGAAGAACCGATATGCGCCAGATGATGACACCTGAAACTATACAGCATAATGCTGATTGCTTTAAATCACAGCTTTCAAAAATGATAGACTTTTCCGAAGGTAAAGCCATAATGGTAAACAATGCCGATTGGCTTTTAAAATTAAATTATGTAAACTTCCTTCGTGATATAGGTGTGCACTTTTCGGTTAACAAAATGCTGACGGCAGAATGCTTTAAGTCACGTCTTGAAAGAGGCCTTTCGTTTATAGAATTCAACTATATGCTTATGCAGAGTTATGACTTTTTAAAGCTTTATCAGAATTACGACTGTAAGATTGAGCTTGGCGGTGACGACCAGTGGAGCAATATATTAGGCGGTATAGAACTTGTTCGCCGTGTTGAAAGCAAGCAGGCATATGGTATGACATTCACTCTTCTTACAACATCCGACGGCAAAAAGATGGGTAAAACCGCAAAGGGAGCAATGTGGCTTGATCCTGAAAAGGTTTCCCCATACGATTTCTATCAGTACTGGAGAAATGTTGCAGATGATGATGTTTGCAGACTCTTAAAGCTTGTAACATTTGTTCCTATGGATGAAATTAGAGAATACGAAAAGCTTTCGGGCAAAGATTTAAATGCAGCAAAAACACGTCTTGCTTATGAAGTAACAAAAATGGTACACAGCGAAGAAGAAGCCGAAAAAGCAAAAGCAGCAGCAGCGGCAATATTTGAAAACGGCGGAATTTCAGCAGATATGCCTACGGCAGAGATTTTAGAAAGCGAAATAGGCGATGGCATTTTAGCAGCAGATCTTGTTACAAAAGTAGGCTTTGTACCCTCAAAATCAGAAGTAAGAAGACTTGTTCAGCAGGGCGGTCTTACAATAAACGACGAAAAAGTAACCGACTTTGCATTTATGGTAACTAAAGATATGTTTAAAGACGGGTCACTCATAGCAAAACGCGGCAAGAAAGCATACATCAAAATAGAACTTAAATAATGAAAAAGGCAGTATTCCTTGCACTTTTATCAGCGGCATTAACAGCAATGGCATTTTATGTGCCATTGCTCGGCTTTTTGCCGCTTTTTTCTTTTGCTCCGATTATTTATGCGTTGCAGAATAATATACAAACAAAAAAGCAAGCATTTTGGATATCATTTTTGTTTTCCTTCATATATAACCTTATAAGCGTAGCTTGGATAACGAAATTACATCCTATTACAAACTTCGAAATTTCGTATCCACTAAGCTTTATATCAGTTTACGGAGCATGGCTTTTTATAGGAGTATACCTTGGTGTTTTTGGAGCATTACCCCTTTTTTTTACATATGTAATAAACCCAAAAGAAAAGCTTTACCCATTTTTGATTGCATCACTCTTTATAACGGCAGAATTTTTAATGACATTCGGTAACCTTTCATTTCCAATGTTCCGCCTTGCAAGTGCAATGTATGAATATCCTATCTTTTTAAAAAGCGCATCACTTTTTGGCTCACTTTTTATATCATTTGCAATGATATTGTCTTCAGCCTTTTTGGCACTTTCGTTTAAAAATAAAAAATATATAATAGCACCTCTGTTAATAATTGTGCTGAATCTTGCTTTAGGAGTTGCCGCACCGGATTTTAGCGGGAAACCTATAACCGTTTCCATGATAAGTGAAGGCGGCAGCCATATAACAAAAAAACAAACCTCGCAAGAAACATATAATTATCTTGTAAAAGAAACCGAAAAAACTATAAATCAGAATACGGACATAGTTTTGTGGAGCGAAACCAGCGTTCCTGAAAATTACGATATAAACACAGAATATGCACAAAATTATAAAAATCTTGCCAAACAAACAGAAGCAGTAATAGTAAGCGGTGGTTTTAAAAGTGCAGGCAAGAATAAACTTTATTCTGCAATGCTTGTAACAGAACCGTCAGGAAAGCAGAGTTTTTATGCAAAACGCCGTCTTGTTCCTTTTGGAGAGTTTGTTCCCTTTGAGAGCATTTTAACAAAAATAGTTCCCTCTCTTAAAAACATAAGAACAACTCCATATAAAGAAAGCTGTGTTATCAAAACACAAAAAGGAGTAATTGGCGGAATCGTCTGTTACGATTCCGTATACCCGCAATATGTGAGAGACAATGCATTAAACGGAGCAGAACTCATACTTCTTTCTGCAAACGAAAGCTGGTTTTTGGGTTCAAAAGGATATCTGCAACATTATGCACATTCAGTTTTACGAGCAATTGAAAATGGGAGATTTGTTGCCCGCACCGCAAATGGGGGACGCACAAGCCTTATCTCTCCTGCAGGGAATCTTGTAGCATCTTCGGCAGAAAGGGGAACCGTTACCGCAACGGCACAACTTATAAAAGAAAAAACTCTGTATACAAAAACAGGAGATATAATAGTAATTTTTGCACTTTTGCTTGTTCTTGTTTGTGTTGTGGAAAAATTTTTCAAAAAACCTGTTGCAAAAAAGGATAAAAGGTGTTAAAATATAAAAAAAACTATGAATGGGAGAGTAGGTTTTGCAGGACTCAAAAGAGAGGAACATCATAGGCTGAAAGTGTTCTGTGTACCACAAAACTGAAGTTCGCCCGGGAGTTGCTTTGTTGAACGGAGTAGGCAAAGCCGTAAAAAGGTGCGTAAAACCTTAAAAGAAGTGTTCGCCTTGCAGGCGGAAAGCAGGGTGGTACCGCGGAAAGAATTTTTCGTCCCTAAAAGCAAAAGCTTTTAGGGACTTTTGTTTTATATTGAAAGGAGAAATATAATGAAACAGCAACTCGAACAAATAAGACAGAGTGCACAGGATAGTATCGAAAAAGCACAAGGCTTAAAAGACATCGAAGATTTAAGAATCAGATTTTTAGGGAAAAAAGGGGAATTGACAAGCATATTACGCAGCATGGGCGGACTTTCGCCAGAAGAAAGACCTTTAATAGGGCAGATGGCAAACGAAGTAAGAACATTTTTAGAAAATGCAATAGAAGAAAAGAAAACAGCGTTGGAAGCTGCTGCAATATCCGAAAAACTTGCAAACGAAAAAATAGATGTAACAATGCCGGGCAAAAGAACCGGCCTTGCAAAACGTCATCCGTTAAAGCAGGTACTTGAAGAAGTAACCGCAATATTTGAAAAAATGGGATTTGAAGTAGTAGAAGGTCCCGAAATAGAAACAGACTACTATAATTTTGAAGCATTGAACATTCCTAAAAACCATCCAGCGCGTGACACACAGGACACATTTTATATCACAGAAAATATATTACTCCGCACTCAGACCTCGCCTATGCAGGTAAGAACCATGGAAAAGAAAAAACCGCCTCTTCGTGTAATAGCACCTGGAATGGTATACCGTTCCGATGCGGTTGACTCAACCCATTCGCCCGTATTCCATCAGATAGAGGGGCTTGTTGTAGGAGAAGGAATAACAATGGGCGACTTAAAAGGAACATTGGAAGAGTTTATTAAAAAACTTTACGGCGACGATGCAAAAGTACGTTTCCGTCCTCATCACTTCCCGTTTACAGAACCAAGTGCCGAGGTTGATATGTCCTGCTTTGTGTGCGGTGGCAAAGGTTGCAGCGTTTGTAAGAACGAAGGCTGGATAGAAATTTTAGGTGCAGGAATGGTACATCCAAAGGTACTTGAAAACTGCGGAATCGACAGTAAAAAGTACAGTGGTTTTGCCTTTGGTATAGGACTTGAAAGAATAGTAATGCGCCGTTTTGGCATCGACGATTTAAGACTGTTCTTTGAAAATGACGTAAGATTCTTGAAACAGTTTTAATTAAAGGAGGAAACAAAAATGAAATTACCTATCAGTTGGTTAAACGACTATACCGATATTAAAGATATAACACCCAAAGAGTATGTAGATGCCTTAACCCTTTCAGGCTCAAAGGTTGAAGGAATGGAACCTTTAGGGGAAGAAATACAAAACGTAGTAGTAGGCAAAATAGTAAAAAAAGAAAAACACCCTAATGCCGACACACTTTGGGTATGCCAGGTAGATTTAGGGGAAGAAGAAAGACAAATTGTAACAGGCGCACAGAATATAAATGAAGGGGATTTGGTACCTATAGCAAAAGCACCTGCCCACCTTCCTGGAGGAATCGTTATAAAGGCAGGCAAGCTTCGTGGAGAACCTTCAAACGGAATGATGTGCTCACACGAAGAACTTGGACTTGATATTTCAGATATCCCCGGTGCTTGCGAAAACGGAATTTTAATTTTCCAGGAAAATTATACCCCCGGCACCGACGTTAAGGAAATATTGGGATTAAACGATACAGTAGTAGAGTTTGAAATAACATCAAACCGCCCTGATTGTCTGTCTGTAATCGGAATAGCCAGAGAAAGTGCGGCAACATTTGGCAGAGAATTCAGCGTAAAAACCCCCGTGGCGGAAGGAACAGGAAACGTAAACGATTATGTAAAAGTAACAGTAGAAGACAAAGAGCTTTGTCCCCGCTACACTGCAAGAGCAGTACGCAACATAAAAATTGAATCCTCGCCCAAGTGGATGCGCGACCGCCTGTCAGCGTGCGGAGTACGCCCCATAAACAATATAGTAGATATAACAAACTATGTAATGCTTGAATATAACCAGCCAATGCACGCATTTGATAAAGACTTCTTAAAGGGAGGAGAAATAATAGTACGCCGTGCAAAGGAAGGCGAGAAGATAACAACACTTGATGGTATAGAAAGAGAACTTAAAACCGATATGCTTGTAATAGCCGATTCAGAAAAACCGGTAGCAGTAGCAGGTGTAATGGGTGGCGAGAACTCTGAAATAAACGAAAACACCAAAGAAATAATATTTGAATCGGCAATGTTCAACGGACCTTCAGTACGACTTACCGCAAAAGCACTTGGAATGAGAACAGAAGCATCAGGCCGTTACGAAAAAGGACTTGACCCCGAAAATACACTTGCAGCAGTAAACCGTGCGTGTGAACTTATAGAGCTTTTGGGTGCAGGCGAAGTAGTGGCAGGAACAGTAGATGTTTACGGCAAAAAGGCAGAAAAGGTAGTACTACCCTTTGAACCACAGCGTATCAATAAATTCCTCGGGACAGATATTGACACAGAATTTATGGTAAACGCTCTCCGCTCGCTTGAATGTGAAGTTGACGAGAAAAATATGACCGTAACTCCGCCCACTTTCCGTGCAGATCTTGAAGGCTTTGCTGATATAGCAGAAGAAGTTGCACGTCTTTACGGCTATAATAAAATAGAATCAACCCTTCTTTCGGGCGACACTTTAATAGGAGGTAAAACCCAAAACCAAAAAACCGAAACACAAATAGCACAAACCCTTTCGATGCTCGGTTGTTACGAAATATTAACCTATACATTCACACACCCGACATCACTCGAACGCCTTGGCAGAGCAGAAGAACTTGAAAAATGCATTAAAATTTCAAACCCTCTTGGGGAAGAAAATTCAATAATGCGTAATAACACTCTTCACAGTATGCTCGAAATATTGTCACAAAATTACAGCCAGCGTAATACCGCAGTAAAACTGTTTGAAATAGGAAAAATTTATAAAGCTGATAAATTACCGCTTGAAACTCTGGCAAACGAAATAAAAATGCTTACCCTTGGTGCATACGATACCGACTTTTTTGAAATGAAGGGTATAGTTGAAGAATTGTTTGATTCTTTAGGAATCAAAAACTATTACTTTGACACAGCCGATGTAACTCCCTCATACCACCCTGGCAAAACCGCTTATATATATATAAACGAAGAAAAAGCCGGAATTATGGGCGAAGTACATCCTGAAGTATCGGCAAAATATAGCCTTGTATCAAGCATAGTAGCCGAAATTGAGCTTGACAAAATTCTTTCAGCAACAAGTGCCGATAAGAGTTATAAGGCAGTAACACGCTTCCCGGCAGTAAGCCGTGACCTTGCCTTCTTGGTAGACGAATCGGTAAAAGCACGCGATATTGATATAGCAGTTAAAAAGTATGCAGGCAAAACACTCGAGAATATTGAACTGTTCGACGTATATCGTGGCAAACAGGTACAGGAGGGAAAAAAGAGTATGGCATATAAGCTTACCTTCCGTGCATCCGACCGCACTTTGAATGAATCAGATATTACCCGCACGATGGAAAAACTTTTAAAAATGCTCGAAAAAGATTTGGGAGCAACCTTAAGATAATAACAAAAAAGGCAGTGATTTCACTGCCTTTTTATATTGTGCAGCCAAAACAGATTCACATCGCAGGGGAGAGTTTCCACACCCACTTGCAAAAACAACTTTAAAATAAAAAACATACAAAAAAATACCTTGAACAAATATCAAAAAAAAACCTTATTTCATTTATTTGTAAAAAAAACTTAAAATTTTTTCAATAAAATATTGACAAAACTAAAACGCTTTAGTATAATGATTGTATAATTAGGAGAAAGGAAGATTAAAATGAGAAAATTTTTATCGCTCTTATGTGCAGTAGCACTTTTGGCAACCTGCATTATAAGCGTACCCGCTTCGGCAAGCATAACCTTTCCGTTCGAAGTAACAATTCCAAACGTTCCCGAAACATATACAGTAGATGCTGTATGGGGCGGATATACTCACACATTAATTATTCCCGAAGGTTGGGGCTGGATGGCCACAGGCAGAGCTAGTGGTTATAATGCAAATACAACAAACAGATTAAGAGTTGTTTCACAGGGAAGCAACAAAATCACAGTTTTAAACAGTGGAGACATTGCTCTTACAAAATATGTAGATAATATAGTTCCCGGATATACATATACAGTAACAAGTTCAGTCTACTTATTGACATCAGGTACTTGGGCAAAAAATGGTGCAACAATAGAAGTATGGCTTTGCAATAAAGATGCAAGCGGTAATTACACCATACTTAGCCAAACACCTGCAACGGTTTCAAAATCAACTAGTGAACTTACTGTGGGAGAAGGAATCAGCACAGGACTTGGAACTATGAAACCTGCAGAACTTTCAGTTAATATTGATGCAAACATTCAAAATGCAAACGCAATGTTGGTTGCATTTTCTGGATACAAAACAGCAACAGATAAAGAATTTATTGGTGTTAAGAGCTTTACAGTATCACAGGGTACTAACGTTCCGTTATGGGTAGCAAGTGCCGAAATTACAGACAAAGTTGAAGTAACAACCCAACCTGATACAACAAAGACACTTACTGTAAGCGGTACTAATTATACAGTAACAGTTCCATATGGTTGGGATGCAGAAGGTACAGGAAGCACTGGTAATACTCCTACAACAAACGGACTTCGTTTATATACTTATAGTGGCAATGAAAGAATGTTGTGGACAAAAGGTAAAGATTTAGCATTTTTCAAATATATTGAAGTTGAACCGGGGTATACATACACAGTAGATGCTAGTGCATTGTTAAGCTTCAACACAGGTGATAAGGGCGTTACATTAACATTATCGTTATATAATAAAGATGCAAATGGAACATATACACCTATTACAAATCCTAAATCTGTAAGAACCGCTACTGTTTCAAAAACGGCTAGCGAACTTACTATTGGTTCAGGGGTATCGACAGGAGAATCTACTCTGTATCCTACTGAAGTATCAGCTTCTATATCAGCAGACGCAAAAAATGCAAACGTAATAAAGGTTTCTTATAGTGGCTACGGTTTTGGTTCAGGCGATAAATTAGCAACAACAAAAGGCTTTGATGTATACAAAGGCAGCAGCGTTGCTTTTGTTCCCGAACTTTTTGCTAACCATCCAATTCCTGCAACTCATACAGAAATAACTGATGCAAAATGGGCAGACAGTAATGGTACTGTCCACGAACACAAATTACTTCTCCCCACAGGTTGGGAGTGGGAGCCCACAAATGATTCAAGTAATATGTGGCTTGTAGGAAGCTACCTTGATAAGAACAGAAT
>JAZNQL010000003.1:0-22547 GCA_045590155.1 Clostridia bacterium
GGGAACGCCGCAGGCAACAAAACAGGCTCTTTTAAGGTGCCGTCATAGTTATCAACAAAATCTACCGTATCCTTGTCGATATCCTTAAAAATTTCGCCGCATATACTGTCGAGCTTTACTTCTGTATAACGGGGTGCCGCAAACGCCATGTCACGGCTGTACTGCTTACCGAAGTTACCCTTTGAATCTACTAAAGGATGCAATAACGCCTGATGAGCATGGGTAAGACGTACCATGGTTTCATAGATTGCCATATCGCCGTGGGGGTTTAATTTCATTGTCTGACCTACTACGTTTGCAGACTTTGTACGATTTCCGTTTAAAAGTCCCATTTTATACATAGTAAACAAAAGCTTACGGTGCGAGGGCTTAAAGCCGTCAATATCAGGTATAGCTCTTGAAATAATTACGCTCATAGCGTAAGGCATATAGTTCTTTTCAAGTGTTTCGGTTATTCTTTGTTCTACAGGTGGATTCATTTTCAGCCATCCTTATCTTTAATTTGTTATTTAAAAACCTTTGAAAGCCAGTTTCCGCATGATAAAGTCCATTCACACGAACGGTTGTATTCTTTTGCAAGACCTATTCCGTGTCCTCCGCTGGGGTATATGTGCATCTCATACGGAACATTGTTTTTCGCTAAACTCTCTGCAAGGTGCAAGCTGTTTGCTACACTAACGCACTTATCATCGGCATTATGCCAGATAAACATTGGCGGAGCATCGGCTGTCACAATTTTTTCGCCCGAAAAGCTTCTGGCAAGCTCTATATTATCTTTTTCGTTTCCCAAAAAACTATCACGGCTTCCCCCGTGCATATATGGCTCGCACATTGAAACAACAGGGTAACAAAGTATAGCCGCATCAGGCTTTGCACTCATTTTATCAATAGCGTCTCCAAAATCCTCTGCCAAATGCGGGCAAAGTGCGGCACTCATTGCAAGGTGCCCACCTGCCGAAAATCCTAAAACTGCAACTTTTTGGGGGTCTATGTTAAATTCATTTGCCTTATATCTTACAAGCCTTATTGCCCTTTGCACATCCGAAAGTATTGCTTTATAGGTGTAAGGAGCAAATCTGTAATTCAACTCAAACGCTGATATTCCAAGACTTTGAAACCATTTTGCAACAGGAGCTCCCTCATGTTCTCCATAATGTGTATAGCCTCCGCCTTTGCAAACAACTACTGCAGGAAGATTTTCCCCGTCAGCAAGATACGGAATTATCTCAGGCTCTTCCTGTCCGTAATCCTTATTAAAATAAGGTGTTTTACCGTCCCACAGTTTCATAAAAGTCTCTCCAGTATGCTAAAAATTTTTTCTACAGTTTTTGTTCTTATTTCATCTCTTGTGCCTGTAAAATTATTTTTTATTGCTATGCTTGCTTTTTTTGTAGAAATTCCTATATAAACAAGACCTACGGGTTTTTCGTGGGTACCTCCTCCCGGCCCTGCTATTCCTGTTGTAGAAATTCCTATATCAGTGCCCGCCCTTTCGCGGATTTTTTTTGCCATACTAATTGCGGTTTGATGACTTACTGCACCATATTTTTCTACAACGGACTTTTTAACACCGAGCCGAAATTTTGCCTCGTTTGCATAAGTCACTATACCCTCCATAAAAACCTCGCTTACTCCCTCCTCATCAGTAAACGAGGAAGCAAGCATGCCGCCTGTGCAGGATTCAGCAGTTGAAACAGTTATTTTCTTTTCAATCATTTTTTGAATGAGCAAGCTCTTTTTGTTTTCCATTATTCTTCTCCGTTAAAGATTTATGGTTTCAGTATTTTGTACTGCATCCTCTATAAGCTTTTCGCTGTCAATCAAAGCCTCTGATACAAGAATTTTTTCAAGTTTAGGTCTTGTCGAAGGATGACGTGGTGTAAATACCGTACAGCAATCCTCATAGGGTAAAATTGAAGTTTCATAGCTATCAATTTTCTTTGAAATTGCAATAATATCCTCTTTATCCATACCTATTAAAGGTCTGTAACAAGGGATTGAACACGCATCTTCTGTTACCATAATTGCTTCCATAGTCTGGCTTGCAACCTGACCTAAGCTTTCGCCTGTAATAAGTGCGCCTGCACCGCTTTTTTGTGCAATTTTGCTTGCTATTTTCATCATCATACGGCGCATTATTAAAGTCAAATGCTCTTCGGGGCATTTTTCTTTCATTTGTAACTGCGGTTCTGTAAAAGGAACAATATGGAGCTTTAAACTACCTGTAAAGCCTGCCAAAAGCTTTGCTAAATCAATAACCTTTTGCTTTGCAAGCTCGCTTGTAAAGGGGTAGGAGAAAAAGTGTACCGCTTCTAATGTTACCCCTCTTTTACCTATCATATATCCTGCCACAGGGCTGTCAATCCCGCCCGATAAAAGAAGAACCGCCTTTCCGCTTGTACCTGTCGGGAGTCCTCCCTGACCTGCAATCTTTTCGCCATAAATGTATGCTGCACGTTCTCTTACCTCAACATTTACTACAAATTCGGGGTTTTGAACATCAACCTTTATATTAGGGAATGCTTTTAATATTGCACCGCCCACAGTTGCGCTGATTTCGGGCGATTTTATGGGATACTTCTTATCGGCTCTTTTAGTTTCAACCTTAAAAGTCTTTTTCAAAGATAAAGTATCTTTCAAATACTCTGGCGCAAAGGAGCATATATCGTCAATATCCTTTTGACAAACACCTGCACGGCAAACCGAAACTATGCCGAAAACACGGCTGATTTTTTCAGTCAGCTCGTCAATATCCGCATCTTCATTCGGCTCTGCATAAATTGTTGCAAAGGATTTATAAACATGTGCCTTATGGTCAATAGCTTTTATAATGTTTCCAACAAGCTTGTCCTCAAATACATGTCGGTTTAAGCCCTTTAAAATTATTTCTCCGTATTTTATTAAAATTATTTCTTTCATTGTCCAACTGTCCTTCCAAGCATGAAAGCTGTTTTTTCAATTTTTTCAAGTGCCTCGTTTACTTCATCCTCTGTATTCATATACGATAAGCTAAAACGAATTGCACTTTCTGGGTGTGCTATGCCCATAGCCTTTAAAACATGGCTTTTGCCCGCCTTTGACGAGGTGCAGGCAGAGCCTGATGAAACATATATTCCCTCTCCCGAGAGGGCACTTTGCATAACCTCTGCGGGAATTTTCCCAAAAGATATGTTTATAATATTTGGAAGTCCGTTTTGGGGACTGTTAAGCTCTGTTTTTGGTATTTTCAAAATCCCGTCTTTAAGCTTTTGCGATAAAGCTGTTATGTTGTTGTTTTTCATTTTTTCAAGTTCTTCACAAGCCGCTGCAAATGCTGCTATTGAAGGCATATTTTCAGTACCGGGCACTATGTCTCTTTCCTGACCGCCTCCAAAAATCAGCGGTTTTAAGTTAATACCTTTTCTTACATAAAGTGCACCTGCACCTTTTAATCCGTGTATCTTATGTGCGCTTACAGACACTAAATCTATCCCCCATTTTGCAGGCAAAAGCTCGCACTTTCCAAAAGACTGCACTGCATCTGTATGAAAAATTACCTTTGGATTCTTTCTTTTTGCCATAGCGCAAAGCTCTTTTATCGGAAAAATTGCACCAGTTTCGTTATTTACATGCATTATGCTTATAAACGAAGTTTCTTCGTTAACTGCACTTTCGAACTCATTTAAATCTATTTGCCCGTTTTTATCAACATCAAGATATATAACCTCAAAGCCGCGTCTTTCAAGCTCTGCTGCGGGGTGCAGTACTGCATGATGCTCTACCCTTGTTGTGATTATCCTTTTGCCGTTTCGCATATTAGGCGCACCAAAAAAGGCTAAATTATCAGCCATTGTTCCGCCCGATGTAAAAACCACTGTTTCGGGGATAACACCTAATGCTTTTGCAACCGTTTCTCTTGATTCCCTCAAAAGCCTGTTTGCCATAAGACCGTTTTTGTGGCGGGCTGACGGGTTTCCGTAATTTTCTTCTATAACCTGCAAAGCAGCATTTACTGCTGCTTTGCAGGGCTTTGTTGTAGCACTTGAATCAAAATATATTTCTGTCATATTTTTTTCACATCAAACGAGGTTTTAATAGCTTCTTTTGCTGATTTCATATCAGCATACTCTCCGCCGCGGAACATCTGGCACAAAATGTTACCTAAAGCTGTCGCTTCAACAGGGCCTGCATATACTGCTTTACCTGTGTATTTTGCTGTAAGCTCGCTTAAGAATGTATCCTTACATCCTCCGCCTACTATATGTATTCTGTCATAGGTTTTGCCTGTTATCTGTTCAATTTCGCTTACTGTTCTGGCGTATTCTTTTGCAAGACTGTTGTAAGCGGTGCAAAGAATATCGTCAATGCTTTCGGGTGCAGGCTGATTATGCTGTGCAAGATAATTTTTTATTGCATCAACCATATTGTCAGGCGCAAGGAAACAGTTATCGTTTACATCAATTTCGCCTGTATAATTTGAATTCTGCGCCATTTCGCACATTTCGTCAAATGTATATTTTTTATTTAAGTCACGGCGGATTGACTGAATTATCCAAAGACCCATAATGTTCTTTAAGTATCTTATTCCGCCATTATACGCACCTTCGTTTGTAAAGCCTGATTTTTTGCTTTCTTCTGTTGTTATTGCCTTATCTAGCAATACACCCATAAGCGACCATGTTCCCGAGCTTATATATACACAGGGGTCCATTGTGGGAACGCTCATTACAGCTGAACCTGTATCGTGTGTTGCGGGTAGGACTACTGTTAAGTCAAGCCCTGTTTCTGCCTGAATTTCGGGTGTGAGCTTACCTACAACTGTTCCCGGTTTTTGCGGTGTTTCGAATATTTTTGAAGGAATACCAAGCATTTCTAAAAGCTCTGCGTCAAAATCGTGAGTCTTCGCATTTAAAAGACCTGTTGTTGAGCAGTTTGTATATTCGTTCATTTTAACCCCTGTCAAAAGGAAGTTGAAGTATTCTGCAAGCATAAGCCAGCGCTGTGCCTTATTAAGATAATCGCTTGTCTTTTTAACACTGTAAAGCTGGTAAATTGTGTTATAAAGCTGACTTTGTATGCCTGTTCTTTCGTAGAGCTTATCACGGGGAATTATTTTGTCAATTTCCTCGGGTATTCCGTTTGTACGGGAATCACGGTAGGCTATTGTATCGCCGAGAATATTATCGTCTTTATCTAAAAGAACAAAGTCAACACCAAAAAAGTCAATACCCATACTTACGGGCTTTTTGCCTATTTCGGCACACTTTTTCATGCCTGCCTTAATGTTTTCAAATAACTTGTCAAGCTCCCATACAAGATGACCGTCTCTTTTTATATTTTTGTTTTCAAAACGATATACCTCTTCCAAAACAATTTTACCGTCCTGAATGGAGCCAAGAATATGGCGTCCGCTTGACGCACCAACATCAATCGCAAGATAATAATTCATTTTACATTCCTCCTGTTACAGTCCTATATTTGTAATAAAATAAAAAACCAATGGTATTGATATAATCGCAAAAATTGTGGATATAAAAGAAGCCCTTGCACCTTCGGTACCGTCTCCCCCTCTTGCTTCGGGAAATACTGCCGCATTAAGCCCCATAGGCAGAGCCGTTACCGAAACCATTATAACATAATCCTCTCCTCTTACCCCTAAAAGGTAGAGCACTATGCCCCAAAAAGCAGGGATCAAAAAGTTTTTTATAGCCATTAAAGCATATATTCTTTTTGATGTAAACATTGATTTTAAAGGTTTTTCTGCCATAAGTGTCCCTGCTAAAATCATTGCGGAGGGTGCCATACAAGCACCAAGCTTTTCTGTTGTCATCATTACTATTTTGGGCATTTGCACTTTAAAAAGTGCAAATATTATTGCAACTACCATAAATACAAGGGAAGGATTTAAAATTGATTTTATTTTAAGTTCTCTTTTAGGGTTTAAAATATAATCCCCCACAGTGTATATTGCAATATTAAAAAATAAAACAAACATTACCATGTGAAACAGTGCAGTTTCTCCCAAAACGCCTTCAATAAGCGGATAACCTATGTAACCAATATTCGGTATAGCAAGAGAATAGGCTACTATATCGTGAAACTGTCCTTTTTTCTCAAAAAGTCTTGCGATGAGAAAGGATATTGCAAAACTTACTGTCACAATAATTAAGCCCGATAAAATATACTTATACTCATTTGAAATATTCTCGGGTGTTAAATTATTTATAACGTTATTAAATATTACCGCAGGCAAAAAGAGCCAATACACAAGAGAAGATAATATTTTAGTCGCTTCCTTTGAAACAATTGCTTTTTTACGAAGAATATACCCCAAAGCCATTATAATTACCAAAACCGAAATGTTTTGAAACGACAAAATTGTAAATTCCATAATTATTTCTCCTCAAGTTCTCCCAAATTAACAGCCTTAAGGTATGCATTTATAAAACCGTCTATGTTGCCATCCATTACAGAATTTATGTTTGTTATTTCAAAGTTTGTTCTGTGGTCCTTTGCCATAGTATATGGGCAGAAAACATAGGAACGAATCTGACTGCCCCAGGCAATTTCCTTTTGCACTCCCTTTATATCTTCAATTTTCTCTTTATGCTCACGCTCTGCTATTTCGGCAAGCTTTGCTTTAAGCATTTTCATCGCCATGTCCTTGTTTTGGTGTTGTGAACGCTCGTTCTGACAGGCAACAACAATGCCTGTGGGAATATGTGTTATTCTTATAGCCGATGAGGTTTTGTTTACATGCTGACCGCCCGCACCGCTTGAACGGAAGGTATCAACCTTTAAGTCGTCGGGATTTATGTTTACTTCTATATCATCGTCAATTTCGGGCATAACCTCAAGCGAAGCAAAAGAGGTATGTCTTCTTCCCGACGAGTCAAACGGAGATATACGAACAAGTCTGTGCACACCCTTTTCACACTTTAAGTAGCCGTAAGCATTTTCACCTTCTATCATAAAGGTTACGCTTTTTATGCCCGCTTCGTCACCGTCAAGAAAATCCATAACAGACACTTTGTATCCTCGTCTTTCAGAAAACATCTGATACATACGGTAAAGCATCTGCGCCCAGTCCTGTGCTTCTGTTCCGCCTGCACCTGCGTGCAGAGTTAATATTGCATTGTTTTTATCATAAGGACCCGAAAGCAATGCTTCAAGTCTCATATTCTCAATATCTTCCTGCAACGCAGAATAGGCAGTTGAAACTTCTTCAAGAAAGCTTAAATCCTCTTCCATCTCTGCAAGTTCTATCAAGGTTTCGGTATCGTCTCTTGAGTTTCCAAGTGCTTCATATCGTTCTATTTTATTTTCGAGTTGTTTAAGCTTTTTAAGCACCTTCTGCGAATTTTCTATGTCATTATAAAAATCAGGTGCTGCTGTTTTTTCTTTTAATTCTTCCAGTGAGGTTCTGTCACGTTCAATGCCTAAAGTTTCGCTAAGCTCGTCGATATCCTTTTTCATTGCCATAAGGCCTAATCTGTATTCATCATATTCTACCATGTTGTTACCCCTTCTTCTTTATTAGCTGTCTATACCGCAGCACTTCTTATATTTTTTGCCGCTTCCACAGGGACAAAGATCGTTTCTTCCAACCTTTTTATCTTTTTTAACTGTTGTATCGGCATTTGTACCGCCTGCCGAAGCCTGTGCTTCTTTGGCAACCTGCTGACGCTGCAGGGGCTGACGGTTCAAGCTCGCGTGAAGCAGATATTTTACCGTATCCTCGCGAATACTCTGAACCATTTCTTCAAACATATCAAAGCCGACTATCTGATACTCCGTAACAGGGTTATGCTTTGCAAAGGATAAAAGACCTATTCCCTGTCTTAACTGGTCCATATCGTCGATATGAGTCATCCACTTTGAGTCAACCGCACGCAGCAAAACCACTCTTTCAAGTTCCCTCATATTTTCGCCGAACTCTTGTTCTTTTTCTTCATAAAGCTTATATGCAAGAGCCTTAAAAAGTTCAGCAAGCTTTTCTTTTGTAAGCTTTTCTCTGTCTTCTTCAGGGATTTCAATTGGTGCAAATATGCTCGATGCATATTCCGTAAGCCCTGCAAAGTTCCAGTCAGCAGGCGTTTCTGCATTTGTATAGTTTGAAATCATACTGTCAACAACAGAATCAATCATACCTTTTATTACATCGCTTATATCCTCGCCGTTTAAAACCTTCTGTCTTTGCGAATATATTGTTTCACGCTGAGTATTCATTACATCGTCATACTGCAAAACGTGTTTTCTTATCTGGAAGTTGTTGCCTTCAACCTTTTTCTGTGCGCTTTCTATTGCCTTTGTAAGCATAGAATGTTCTATAACATCATCATCCGAAAGTCCCAGCGCGTTTACAACGCTTTCAATTCTTTCCGAACCGAAAAGTCGCATCAAATCATCTTCAAGCGAAATGAAGAAGCAGGATGAACCGGGGTCCCCTTGTCTGCCGGCACGGCCGCGAAGCTGATTGTCAATACGGCGTGATTCGTGTCTTTCGGTACCTATAATGCAAAGACCGCCTAAATCTACAACCTCGGCATGCTCTTTATCTACGTCTACCTTATGCTTTTCGTAAAAAGCACGGTATGTTTCTCTTGCCTCTAAAATATCGGTGTTATCAGTCTCTGCAAAGCCGGTTGCCTCATTTATTAAAAAGTCTGAATATTTAGGTTCTCCATCTTGGTCCAAAACACGTGCCATTTCGCTTTTTGCAAGATATTCAGCATTACCGCCAAGCATAATATCAGTACCTCTTCCCGCCATATTAGTAGCAATGGTAACGGCACCTTTTTTACCTGCCTGAGCTATTATCTGTGCTTCTCTCTGGTGGTGTTTTGCGTTTAAAACCTCGTGCTTTACTCCTCGTTTTTTAAGGATATTGCTTAACTTTTCGGATTTTTCTATTGTTATTGTACCAACCAAAACAGGCTGACCTGTTTTGTGTTTTTCTTCGATCATATTTGCAACTGCGTTGAATTTTGCCTGCTCGGTTTTATATACCTTATCCGATTCGTCAAAACGTGCAAGCGGTCTGTTAGTAGGAATTTCAATAACATCAAGACCGTAAATTCCTCGGAATTCATCTTCCTCTGTTTTTGCGGTACCTGTCATACCAGAAAGCTTTGCATACATTCTGAAATAGTTTTGGAATGTGATTGTTGCCAAAGTTTTATTTTCGTTTTCGATTTTAACTTTTTCTTTAGCTTCAATAGCCTGATGCAAACCATCGCTGTAACGTCTGCCCTGCATTATACGACCTGTAAACTCGTCTACTATTAAAACCTGACCATCTTTTACAACATACTGCTGGTCTCTGTTCATTGTGCCGTATGCCTTTAAAGCCTGATTTACATGGTGCGAAATTTCGCTGTTTTCGGAATCAGAAAGATTTTCTATCCCAAAAAATTCTTCGGCTTTTTTTATGCCCTTTGCAGTCAGGGTTACCGAACGTGCTTTTTCATCGACAATATAATCTCCGTCATAATCGTCATGAAGCTCTTTGTCTGAAAGCTCGGTAATTTTTATACCATGCATATTTTTTACAAGACTATCGGCCTGTTCATAAAGTTTATTTGACTTATCCCCCATGCCGCTTATAATAAGGGGAGTTCTTGCTTCGTCTATCAAAATGGAGTCAACTTCGTCGACTATTGCAAAGTTATGCCCTCTTTGCACCATATTTTCTTTATAAATAACCATGTTGTCGCGAAGGTAATCAAACCCCATCTCGTTGTTTGTGCCATAGGTTATATCTGCCGAATATGCTTCTTTTCTTTCTTCCGGAGTTAGGCCATGAACTACAAGACCTACCGAAAGACCTAAAAAGCGGTAAAGCTTGCCCATCCATTCACTGTCACGCTTTGCAAGATAATCGTTTACAGTTACAATATGCACACCCTTGCCGGATAAAGCATTTAAGTATGCAGGCAGTGTTGCAACCAGTGTTTTTCCTTCGCCTGTTCTCATTTCCGATATTCTGCCCTGATGCAAAACTATACCGCCCATAAGCTGTACCTTAAAGTGACGCATACCAAGCACTCGGTCGGATGCTTCTCTTACAACAGCAAAAGCCTCGGGCAAAATATCGTCAAGAGTTTCGCCCTTTGCAAGTCTTTCTTTAAATTCTGCTGTTTTTCCGGCAAGCTCTGTATCTGATAATTTACCAAAGCTTTCTGCATAGTTTTCTATTTTATCAACAAGCGGTAATATTCTTTTTATTTCTCGTTCGCTGTATGTTCCAAAAACCTTTTCAAAAAGTCCCATTTTGTTCTCCTTATTTCCAAATTCAAAAAAATCGCAAAATACACGTATTCTATTTTATATTATACCAAAATTTACTTTTAAATACAAGTATTATTTAATATAAATATCTATTTTTTAACATATAAAAAAGGGTTCAGTCCAAAGACCAAACCCTTCTTATATAAATGATTTTCACATAAATGCTTTTACAACCAAAATTGCCACTAATGCAACTGCAAAAAAGCCTATTGTCAAAAATAATTCCTTCTTCAAATTATACACCTCCAAAAAAATAAGTGGAGAGCTAAAAATAGCTCTCCACCCTAAAGCTTAATTTACTTGAAAACGGATTTTACCGTCCAACCGGATAATTTCTATTTAATTTCACGAAAATATTTTACAATAATTTTTCGTATAAGTCAACACTTTTATTCAATATTAAATTTTCCAAAGCTTTTTTTCCAATGGAATTCAGGTGTAGGATAGTCAATGGGGTTCCACATGCCATAGTGTTCTTTTACCATGCATATCTTATACATATTTGCATAAAATCCATCTTTAATATCAAATTCTCCATACACTTTCTTTAAAAACGAAATAGGGATTTTGTATTCCAAGGTCCATTTATCGCCTTTATAATCTTTTACATCTTTTACCGAGGTTTTTATATCAAAAATTTCTTCCGGATCATCAAGAGGTGTAATATCTGGTCTGCCGGTTGCTGTTCCAAGAAATAAAGTACCTATAACATTTATTTCTATATTTATGTAATTAGGTTTTGATACCGGAGCAATAAAAAGTTCCATACAGCTATCTTCCGAAACTTCTCCGTTACGCTCTTTGCATTCGGCAAAAACCTCATCATCATAGCTTTCCATTTTTACATAAATATTTTCATCATCATATAAAAGCCAGGCATAAGTTGTAGGTGTATAATCGGTTACCCACTGAAAATTATCTAACTCTGCCCTTTCGGCAGCATCCCACATTTTATCGGTTTTGCGTTTTATAAGATATTCTCTCATAAAAATACTCTCCTTCAACTTAATTTGCTTTTTATTTTATCATAAAAGCTCTTTTTTGTCTTGTAATTTTTACTGCCTGTTGCTTCGGCAAAGCTTTCTAAAATCTTCTTCTGTTCCGAAGTTAAATTTTTCGGAACTTCAACATCAATATAAACAAGCTGGTCGCCTCTGCCGCGCATGCCAATATGATTTACCCCCTTGTCCCGCAGTCGGAAAATCGTACCATTCTGTGTTCCCTCAGGAATATCATATTTTACCTTGCCGTCTAAAGTAGGCACTTCAACTTCTGCACCCAGCGCCGCCTCGGTAAACGTAACAGGTACACGGCAAATAACATCGTCCCCTCTTCTTTCAAAAAACGGATCGGGTTTTACATGCACCTCTATTATTATATCCCCTGCAGGGCCGCCGTGTCTGCCGTGGTTTCCTTCTCCTCTTACAGATACTGCCTGACCGTCCTTTATTCCACCGGGGATATTGACGTCGATTTTCTTTTTCCTTCTTACAAGGCCGTGACCGCCACACTTTTCACACGGATTTTTAATTATCTTTCCTGTTCCGCGACAGGTATCACAGGTTCTTGCAGTAGTCATAAAACCCATGCTCATTCTGACCTGACCTGTTCCGTGACAAGTGGGACAAGTTTCAGGAGATGTGCCTTTTTTTGCACCGCTTCCTGAACATTCTGCGCAAGTTTCAAGAGCTATTGTATCAATGGTTTTTTTTACCCCAAAAGCCGCCTCTTTAAACGTAACTTGTATAGATTCGTATAAATCCTCCCCACGAGAAGCACGGTTTGCCCTTGATCTCCCTCCTCCGAAAATATCGCCGAAAATATCGCCAAGGTCAAAATCAAAGCCTCCGAATCCTCCGCCATATCCAGCTCCGCCGCTGGCAGAAGGGTCTACGCCCGCATGACCGAACTGGTCATAGCGGGCACGTTTATCAGGATCGCTTAAAACTTCGTACGCTTCGTTTACTTCTTTAAACTTTGCATCTGCATCTGTTTCTTTATTTACGTCGGGATGATACTTTTTTGCCATCTGACGAAATGCTTTTTTAAGCTCCGCATCGCTTGCGCCCTTGCTTACACCAAGCACTTCGTAATAATCTCTTTTAGACATTTAAATTACTTATTCTCCTCATCATCAACAACTTTATAGTCTGCATCATAAACGGTTTCGCCGTTTGCGCCCTGTGCACCTGCATCAGCGCCCTGTGCACCGGGATTTGCATTCTGGTAAAGCTTTGCTGAAATTTCGTAGAATTTCTGGCTCAATGCTTCGCTTGCTTCCTTAATTCTAGCAGTGTCTGTACCCTTTAATGCTTCTTTTAAGCTGTCAAGTAAAGGTGTTACTGCATTTTTATCTTCTTCACTTATCTTGCCTTCAAGTTCTTTCAAGGTCTTTTCTGTTTGGTAAACAAGCTGGTCAGCATTGTTTCTTACGTCAACCGCTTCTTTTTTCTGCTTATCTTCAGCAGCATGCTGTTCTGCTTCTTTAACTGCCTTTTCAATATCTTCGTCAGAAAGGTTGCCTGATGCTGTAATAGTAATATTCTGTTCGTTACCTGTACCCATATCCTTTGCCGAAACGTGAACAATTCCATCTCTGTCAATATCAAAGGTAACTTCAATCTGGGGTACTCCGCGGGGAGCTGAAGGAATTCCGCTTAATGTAAATCTGCCTAAAGTTTTATTGTAGGCCGCCATTTCTCTTTCTCCCTGTAGTACATGTACCTCAACACTTGTCTGTCCGTCTGCTGCGGTCGAGAAAATCTGACTCTTCTTTACAGGGATTGTGGTATTTCTGTCAATAAGACGTGTAAATACACCGCCCATAGTTTCAATACCGAGCGAAAGAGGAGTTACATCTAAAAGTACTAAATCTTCTACTTCGCCTGAAAGTACGCCTGCCTGAATTGCAGCACCTATTGCAACACATTCGTCAGGATTTATTCCCTTGTGAGGTTCTTTTCCTATAAAGTTCTTCACTGCATCATACACAGCAGGAATACGGCTTGAACCGCCTACCATCAGTATTTTGTCGATTTCATTAACTGATATTCCTGCATCTTTTATTGCATTTCTTACAGGTTCCATTGTCTTTTCAACAAGGTCTGCTGTAAGCTCATTAAACTTTGCACGTGTTAAAGTCATATCAAGGTGTTTAGGACCTGTTGCATCTGCCGTAATAAAGGGAAGATTGATGTTTGAGGTTGTAACACCAGAAAGCTCAATTTTAGCTTTTTCCGCAGCTTCTTTAAGTCTCTGCATAGCCATTTTGTCGCTCGAAAGGTCTATCCCTGATTCCTTCTGATATTCGCTGCAAATATATTTAATAATTCTTTCGTCAAAATCGTCACCGCCAAGACGGTTGTTACCGCTTGTTGCCAAAACTTCGAATACACCGTCGCCGATTTCAAGAAGCGAAACGTCAAAAGTACCGCCGCCAAGGTCATATACCATTATTTTCTGGTCAGTATCCTTATCCATACCATACGCTAATGCTGCAGCTGTTGGTTCATTTACTATTCTTCTAACTTCAAGACCTGCTATTTTACCTGCATCCTTTGTAGCCTGTCGCTGTGCATCAGAAAAATATGCAGGAACAGTAATAACTGCCTGTGTTACAGTTTCGCCAAGATAGCTTTCTGCGTCGGATTTAAGCTTTTGTAAAATCATTGCAGAAATTTCCTGGGGAGTGTAATTTTTGTCATCAATGGCAACACGTCTGTCGCCGCCCATATCTCTTTTTATTGAAATAACTGTTCTGTCAGGATTTGTTATTGCCTGTCTTTTTGCTACCTGACCTACAAGTCTTTCCCCTGTTTTTGTAAAAGCTACAACCGAAGGGGTTGTTCTTGCGCCTTCTGCATTTGCAATTACAACAGGCTCGCCGCCTTCCATAACTGCTACACAAGAGTTTGTTGTACCTAAGTCAATTCCTATAATTTTGCTCATTTTATATTACTTCCTTTCTTTAATAAACACCTTTTAGTTTGCTACCTTTACCATGCTGTGGCGGATAATTTTGCCGTCGCAAATTCGGTAGCCCTTTTGAAATTCTTCAACAATTGTGTTTGTGTCGCAGCTTTCGTCTTCTATATGCATAACCGCATTATGAAGCTGGGGATCAAATTCCTCGCCAACTGCAGGTATTTCTTCTACTTTAAGGCTTTTTAAAATGTCGCCAAACTGCTTTATCATAAGCTCTATACCCTTTTTCAAGCTTTCAATATCTCCCGATGCCTCTGCCGCCAGAACGCATCTTTCCATATTATCTGCCAAGGGCAAAAAGGCTGCAACACAATCCGCCTTTCCGTCAAGATACATTGTATCCTTCTCTTTTTGCGTCCTTTTTCTGTAATTATCAAATTCCGCTACTGCTCTTAAATATTTGTCATAGTAATCAGTTTTTTCAGGCTCGGGAGCATCTGCTGTCTCTTCCTGTATAGCCTCTTTTGCTGTTTCTTCTATAACTTCTGTATCCTTTTCGTCTTTATTTTTACTCATGTTTTCCTCCTTTAAAGCAATTTACCGAAAGCTTCGCAAAGTGCAGTAGTTGCCGCCGAAAGCGACGAAACTACCTTCGAGTAATCCATACGGCACGGACCTATTATACCTATATCCCCGTTTATTTTTCCGACAAAATTATAATGTGCTATTACAACACTGCAATTTTTAAGCTCTTCGTGAGTGTTTTCTTCGCCTATTGTAATTTTTATTTCTGCACTGCTGTCGTTCATTATCGAGCTTACATTTTCGCCCTTTTCAACAAAACCAAGCAGTTTTTTTGCATTTTCAAAATCCCTGTATTCGGGATGATTGAATATGTTTACCATTCCTCCAAGATGAACTTTTTTTCGCGGTCTTAACCAGTCATACAAGTTGTCAAAAATTTCCGTGTAAAGACCGGGAACATCATTTAAAAGACCTTGTATTTCTTTTCGTTCTCTCTTTTCCAAATCAAAGGGCGAGCGTCCTTCAAACTTTGCCGAAAGCACTCTTGAAATAAGTGCAATATATTCTGGGGACATATTTCCTATATTAAGTCCCGCACTTTTTACTTTGCCGTCATCTATCGTTACAACTAACAGAGCCTTTGCATATCCTATCGGAACAATTTCAAAGCTTTCAATTCTGTCCCCTCTTTGCTCGCACGCTGTCGCTACCGTAATATAATTTGTTATGGTGCTTAATGCATCCGAAGCATGGAAAACTATATCGTCAAAGCCTTTTATTTTCCCTTGCATAACTCTTTTTAATCCTTCCATTTCCTCTTTGGAAAGATTATATTTATTCATAAGATGTTCTACATAAAGTCTGTACCCAAGCCTCGACGGAATTCTTCCCGCAGAGGTATGAGGCTTATCAAGATAGCCCATATTCTCAAGATCTGCCATTTCGTTACGAATTGTTGCAGAACTTAAAGACATTCCGTAATTTTTTGCTATTGTAACCGAACCAACAGGTTCTGCCGTTTTTATGTAGTTATCTACAATAGCGGCTAGTATTTGTTTTTTTCTGCTATCAAGTTCCATGTTACCATCTCCTGTTAGCACTCACGCTCAAAGAGTGCTAATTTAGATATTACGATACCACTATATTACAAAATTGTCAAGTATTTTCGCAAATTTTCTTTGATTTTATTTTTCTATGTGATATACTAAACCTGATATATTTTTAAAGGAGCTATACTATGGATACAAAAATTGATGCTAAAATTAAATTTTTGCTTGAAGCCGATAAAATGAAAAGCGTTTTCAGACGAAATGTTTTACTCGACCGTTCAAGGAGGGAAAACGATGCCGAGCATTCGTGGCATCTTGCTCTTTGTGCCATGCTTTTTGAAGAATATGCGGCTCAAAAAGTTGACATGCTTCGTGTTTTAAAAATGGCAATTTTGCACGATATTATAGAAATTTATGCAGGCGATACCTTTGCCTACGATGCAAAGGCAAACGAGGACAAAAAGGAACGCGAAAAGCTTGCAGCAGATAAAATCTTCGGAATGTTGCCAAAAGATTGTGCCGAAGAATTCAGATCTTTGTTTGAAGAGTTTGACGAAGCAAAAACCCCGGATGCCGTTTTTGCAAACTGTATGGACAGAGTACAAGCGTTTATAGGCAACTATTATTCCGACGGACATACCTGGGTTATGGGCGACGTAACACGTGAGCAAATACTTTCAAGAGTTGGAATTACCGAAAAAGCCGTCCCTGCACTTTGGCAAACCATAAGTTCCATGATAGATGACGGAATAAAAAAAGGTTACATTAAATAAATATTAAGTATTTTACTAAACACCTTTTGCATATAATAACAGGCAGGAGGTGTTTTTATGTTGCTAAAAAAAGGTAACACAGGTTCTTTAGTTCAGATGCTTCAGCTTGCGCTTTTGCGAAGCGGATATTATAACGGAAATCTTGACGGCATTTTCGGAGAAAATACCGAAAATGCTTTAAAAAGCTTTCAAAGTGCAGAAGGGCTGGAAGCTGACGGTATTTTAGGCGATATTACATGGCAAAATCTTTCAAGATTTATACGCGGATATTTTGTATACAAAATACAAAGCGGAGATACTTTATGGGATTTGGCAAAGCGTTTCAACACTTCTTTTCATCTTGTTGAAACCGCAAATCCTAATCTTGATTTTAAAAATTTACAAATAGGACAAAGCGTTTATATCCCCTACAATTTCCCCGTAGTGCCAACAAATATTGATTATTCTTACGAACTTACAGTTTTGGTATGCGAGGGACTTTTGGTGCGATATCCTTACATAACACGCCAGAGCATAGGCAAAAGCGTTATGGGGAAGGATTTAATAGGTCTTCGTATAGGTGTTGGACAAAGAGAAGTTTTTTACAATGCCTCACACCACGCAAACGAATGGATCACAACCCCTGTTCTGCTTAAATTCATAGAGGATTATGCAAACGCATATTCAAGGGCAGACAGAATATATAATATTCCCTCGCCCTTGCTTTTTAGGTCTACCACACTTTTTATGGCACCGCTTGTAAATCCTGACGGAATAGACCTTGTAACAGGAGCATTAAAGAGTGGGGAATATTACGAAAACGCTCAAAAAATCTCGTCAGATTATCCATCTGTTCCTTTTCCCGCAGGATGGAAAGCAAATATACGTGGCGTTGACTTAAACCTTAATTATCCGGCAGGTTGGTCAAATGCCCGCGAAATAAAATTTTCGCAAGGTTTTACATCCCCCTCGCCCATAAACTTCGTAGGTCAGGAGCCTTTAAGCGAACCCGAAAGCCGTGCCGTATATGATTTTACCTTAAATCATTCCTTCAAGCTTACTCTTTCATATCACACCCAAGGAGAGGTTATATTCTGGCAATATCTTGATTACGAACCACCCGAAGCCTTTGAAATAGGCGAAATTTTTTCAGCAGCAAGCGGATATGCATTGGCCGATGTTCCCTACGAATCAAGCTTTGCAGGATATAAAGACTGGTTTATTTCAAACTACAATTTGCCCGGATATACCATTGAAGCAGGTCTTGGGGTAAACCCCTTAACAATAACCCAGTTTAACAAAATTTATTCTGATAATTTAGGCATACTTGCTTACGGTCTTTCCGCTTTTTAAAAAGGGTTAAAGGGCTTTTCTTCATCAAAAGCCTCAAAGTGTAGCACACTTTCTTTTCCGTTCGGCAGGCAACTGCCTATTATGTCCCCGGCCAAAACCTTTGTCCCCTCTTTTAGCGTAGTTAAAACCTGTATAGGAGCGTAGGTAGTTCTGATATTATTGCCATGGTCAATAATTACAGTTTTGCCGTAAACAGGGTGCTGATAAATTTTTGATATTGTTCCCTCTGCCGCTGCCCATACATCCCTGTCTAAAGAGGTATCAAAATCTATTGAAGGGTGGGTACGCCAATCGCCAAAAAGCTCGGAATACTCAAGCTTTGTATCATTGTATCCCGATACTATTCTTCCAAGCGACGGCATTTTATAATGCACCTTTTCAGCCATAGTTTCTACTGTACTATCGTTTGTTCTTTGTGTGTTTTCGGGTTCTTTTTTACTACTCCGCTCCTCTTGTGCATCGGCTTTTTTAGGAGTTACAAGGCTTATTTGCGGTGCAACTGAAGTTTTTTGCACAGTTTTCTTTTGTGTTTTTGTTTGTGCCGCCTCTTTCTGATACGAAATATAATATCCTGTCGAGGCAACAAGAACAGTTATTGCAAAAACAGAAAAATAAAACAGCATAGTTTTTAGTATTTTATGTTTTTTCATTTAAAAATCCTCCAAAAAAGGTTTTTATTAGTCTGCCCTTTTTTGGAGGATTTAATCATATATTTATAAGTTCTTTTGCGGAATTTGCCAACTCTTCGGGATTTTTGTTTACAACGCCCACATAAATTTTAAATTTAGGTTCGGTTCCCGAAGGACGGAAGGTTATCCAGCTTCCATCTTCAAGCACAAATTTCAAAACATTTGACGAAGGAAGCCCTGTGTCTGTCTCCGTTTTTGTTTTTAAGTCGTGTGTTTTACCGGTAAGATAGTCACTGTATGTTAAAATTTTTATTCCGGCAAAGCTTTCGGGAAGATTTTCCCTTAAATTTTTCATAGCTTTCCCTATTTTTTCTATACCGTCTATTCCTTCGGACTGAATATTTACAGTCAACTCTCTATAATTTCCGTACTTTTCAAAAATTTCCGAAAGTGCATCGTATAAAGTCATATTTTTAAGACTGTACCATGCCGCCATTTCGGCTACTAAAAGAGTTGCAACAACAGCATCCTTGTCACGCACATGTGTAACAGGCAAATAACCGTAGCTTTCTTCAAATCCAAGAAGATATGTTTTTTCGCCCGATTTTTCATATTCGTGAATTTTGTCGGCAATATATTTAAAGCCTGTTAAAACATTTATAACCTCTGCCCCGTAGGATTTTGCAATTTCTGTTGCAAGTTCTGATGAAACAATGGTTTTTATTATAACGCTGTTATCGGGCAACGTTTTTGTTTCTTTTCTTCTGTCCAGAATATACTTTGTTAAAAGAGCACCAAGCTGGTTACCCGTTATCGTTTTAAAATCCCCATCGCCAGTTTTTACAACAATCCCCACTCTGTCAGCGTCCGGGTCGGTACCAATAATAAGGTCTGCATTTTCTTTCTTTGCAAGTTCTATTGCAATAGCAAACCCTTCGATGTTTTCGGGGTTTGGGCTTTTAACTGTGGGGAATTCCCCATCAGGCTTTTCCTGCTGTGGAACTACCGTCACATTTGTAAAGCCTGCTCTTTTTAAAATTTCGCGTACAGGGATATTACCCGAACCGTGAAATGGTGTGTATACAAATTTTAAGTCTGCCGCTTTTTTTATTGCATCGGCATCTATTATTACACCCATTGCTCTTTTGTAATATTCCTCGTCAACCTCTTTGCCTATCATTGTAATACCGCTATCGTCGGCATTATATTTTACGTCAGCAAAAATGTGTGTCTGCGCAATTTTTTTCTGAATAGCTTTTGCAAGCTCGTTTGCCGCCTGTCCCCCATCTTCGCCGTAAACCTTGTATCCGTTATACTCTTTGGGGTTGTGACTTGCAGTTATAACTATACCTGCAGCGCATCCAAGATGTCTTACCGCAAAACTGAGCATTGGTGTAGGACGCAAAGATTCAAAAAGATATACCCTTACACCATTTGCCGCCAAAACTCTTGCCGATTCACGAGCGAATCGGTATGAATTATTTCTGGAATCATAGGCTATTACAACGCCCTTTTCTGCTTTTCCTTCTTCTTTTACATACGAAGCAAGACCTTGTGTTGTTTTGCGTACTACATGAACATTCATTCTGTTTGTGCCTGCACCCATTATACCGCGCAGACCTGCTGTACCAAATTCAAGCTCTTTAGAAAAGAGTTCTCTCTTTTGTTCGGGACTGTTTACCGATTCAAGTTCCTTTCTTAAATCAGCATCAAGACCATCATATTCGAGCCAAGCGTTATACTCCTTTAAGTAATCCATCTTTGATGTCCTTTCTTAAAATTCAAATACGCCTTCAAGATATTTATCAAGTTCGTCTATTTTAATTCTTGTCTGCTGCATACTATCACGGTCACGAACAGTTACACATCCGTCTTCCACGCTGTCAAAGTCATAGGTAATACAAACGGGAGTACCTATTTCATCCTGTCTTCTGTAACGTTTGCCTATGCTACCCGATTCGTCGTATTCGCACATATATTTTTTAGCAATATGTGCATAAAGCTCTTGAGCCTTATCGCCAAGCTTTTTGGATAAGGGCAAAACTGCAACCTTTATAGGTGCAAGTGCAGGATGCAATCTCATAACAACCCTTGTGTCGCCTTCTGCGATTTCTTCTTCATCGTAAGCTTCGCAAAGGAATGCCAAAGCCACACGGTCTGCACCAAGAGAAGGTTCAACACAGTATGGGGTGTATTTTTCGTTTGTTTCGGGATCAAGATATTCAAGCTTTTCGCCTGAATGTTCAGTATGTTGTTTCAAATCGAAATCTGTTCTGTCAGCTATGCCCCAAAGTTCGCCCCAGCCAAACGGGAACAAAAATTCAATGTCTGTTGTAGCATTTGAATAGTGTGAGAGTTCTTCGGGCGAATGGTCACGAAGTCTCATATTTTCTTCTTTTATACCAAGATTTAAAAGGAAGTTTTTGCAGTAATCCTTCCAGTATGCAAACCATTCAAGGTCTGTTCCGGGTTTACAGAAGAATTCAAGTTCCATCTGTTCAAATTCTCTTGTACGGAAGGTAAAATTACCGGGAGTAATTTCGTTACGGAAGGATTTACCTATCTGTCCTATACCAAAGGGAACCTTCTTTCTTGTTGTACGCTGAACATTTTTGAAGTTTACAAAAATACCCTGCGCTGTTTCGGGGCGAAGGAAAAGTTCTGATGAAGAATCTTCAGTTACGCCCTGGAAGGTTTTGAACATAAGATTAAATTTGCGTATATCGGTAAAATTAGCTTTGCCGCATTTTGGGCAAACTATACCCTTTTCGTTTATGAATTCAAGCATCTTGGAATCGCTCCAACCGTCAACGGTTTCGGGAGTTCCCTGTTCTGCCAGAAAGTCTTCAATAAGCTTGTCAGCACGGTATCTTGCCTTACATTCTTTACAGTCCATCAAAGGATCACTGAAACCGCCTACATGACCTGATGCTACCCATGTTTCGGGATTCATTAAAATTGCAGCATCAAGACCTACGTTATAGGGAGATTCCTGCACAAATTTTTTCCACCATGCACGTTTTACATTGTTTTTGAATTCAACGCCTAACGGGCCGTAATCCCAAGTATTTGCAAGACCACCGTAAATTTCGCTTCCTGCATACACATAACCTCTGCCTTTACACAGAGAAACTATTTTTTCCATGGTTTTTTCACTGTTTTTCATAATTATTTCTCCTTTGCCGTAACACGGGCTTCACTGAAGTGTGTGAAAATCGTGCTTATTACTCTTTCCAAATCATTTTTTGTTATACTTTTTATATTTTCGGTTATTTCTTTAGGAGTTTTAACCCTGCCGTATAAAAGTTCATTCTTGCCCATCGCCGTCATAGCCGAGCTTACGCTTTCAAGCCCTAAAAGATATGTTCCCAAAAGCTGTCCTCTGCCTTTTTCAAACTCATAATCACTTACTCCGCTTCTTTTGAGTTTTTCAATCTCTTCAAGAATAAGAGCTTTTACTTCTTCTGTATTTTCTGGTGCGGTTGCGGCATACACAACAAACATTCCCGCATCCTTTAATGCTTCCGAAAAAGAGTATACTGAATATGCAAGACCGCGTTTTTCACGAATATTCTGAAAAAGTCTTGAACTCATACCTCCGCCAAAAATATTATTTAAAAGCGAAAGTGCGTATATATCTTTGTCGTTTTGAGCTAACGAGCGATAAGCCAATGCAATATGCGACTGTTCTATATTTTTTATTTTCACGGTTTTTGAGGGTACAAAAATATCTGTTTCAAATTCTGTTTTTATATCCCCTTTTACTATATCCCCGAAATATTCCTCCAAAACCTCTTTAAGCTCTTCTTCGTCAAAGTTACCTGCTACCGATATAACAGTGTTTTCTGCAGTATAATGTTTTGACATATATGATCGCATATCTAAAGAAGTTAAGTTCTTTACATTATTTTGTGTACCAAGAATATTAAACCCCAAAGTTCCTTTCCACGAAATTTCGGCAGTACTGTCCAAAACCAAATCCTCGGGGGAATCTTCGTACATGCTTATCTCTTCTAAAATAACCTTTTTTTCAAGATCAATATCAT
>JAZNQL010000004.1:0-2113 GCA_045590155.1 Clostridia bacterium
TGCGGCACTTTCCTTAAATTACTAATTTCGGTGAAGCGCTCAGAAGGGTACAGGACGGACAATGTGAGAAGGATAAAATGTATTTGCCGGGGTATAAGTATTCAAAATAAGCAAAAAAGGGCGTGTCTCAATAAGTGAAAATTCACTAAATTGAGGCAACGCCCTCTTTTTCTGCTTGGAATGTGGATGTTTTTTGAGATTTTTTCTTATTTTAGCGTACACAAAGAAAAGCTCGTGAATTTACGAAGCAAATTTTTTGAATTAGATTTTTTACGCCGCTTTTATCTCATGCAAAAATTGTCCCTGACGGTTGGCAATCGTCTTGTTATGCAATTTTTGTATGTTGTATGCAAAACAAAGAATAAGAATTTCCGTTCGTACATTGGTTGTTCCTCTTGTCAAAAATCTCCGGAATCCCATGTCTTCTTTCAATACCCCGAAGGCACCTTCAACTTGTATTGAACGATTTGTCCTGAGTAGTATGCCTTGTTTTGTTGTAATTCTTTTAAGCATTTCTTCCCGCTGTTTTTTGAATGTTTTGGATAATTCAAATCGTTTTGTTCTTTCTTCAAGCGGTGTATTACATCTCGCATTATGTTTTATGCACTGTGCTTTGTGCGGACATCCTTCGCAGGATTCACATTGATACATCGTTTTTTCCGATATATATCCGCTTGATGTTTTAGTTTTCCTCACACCGACATTAACAAGTTTTTTACCGTAATGACAGATGTATGTGTCTGTGTTTTCATCATATTGCATATTTTCTGCTCTACCGATATCGTTTTTGTACTTTCTTGTTTTTGTCTGCTCATAATTAGCCGGCTTAATGCAGGGCTTTTGTCCATTGTTTTCAAAATATGTATAGTTTTCTTCGCTTTCATATCCTGCATCAGCAGTTGGGTACATATATTTGATTCCAAGCTGATTCTTAATTTTTTCCATAAAGGGCACAAATGTATTGACATCTGTTCTATCGTTAAATATTTCTGTAGCTACTATGTATTCCGCATCAACTGCAATTTGAACATTGTATGCCGGTTTGAGTTGTGAGTTTCTCATATGATCTTCTTTAAGGTGCATAAAAGTCGCACTTTCATCGGTTTTGGAAAGACTGTTTCTGTCTTTCATTCTGCGGAGGTAATATTCGTATTTTTTCTCTTTTTCATACCAGTCCATAAGTAATTCATAATCTCTCTGAAAATCTGTTTTTCGTTTACCTGTTCCCGACACAAAAACTACTGATGTTTTAATCTTGTTGAGTTTGCCTATGAATTTCTTTAATCTTTTTGCTTTGATTTCTTCTGCAAGATACATCTTGAATCCGTATTTAGCAAGAAGCGCAGGTAATTCTTTATGCATCCTATCCTGAAGCTTTGTCTGATTTTTTAGTATGGTTTTCTTCCATACAAAAGTGTATTTATTGGCATTTGCTTCAATTTTCGTTCCATCTACAAAAAGGTTTTCGCAGGATAATTCTCCATAATCTTTGAGCAGATGTACCACCTGATTAAACAACCCTTCTACAATACCCTCAAGTCTTGTGCTTCTGAAACGAGCGATTGTGTTATGGTCAGGTGCTTTTGCTCCTACCAGAAGATACATAAAGTTAATATCTCTTTTGCAGGCTGTTTCGATTTGCCTTGTTGAATGAAGATTGCACATATATGCATATACAAGGACTTTAAAAAGATTCTTCGGTGACACTGCATTATTTTTCTCTTTTCGAGAATACGCTCTCTACAGCTCTGTGTAATCTAATTCCTCCAATACATTGCTTAGCAAGCGTACCGAATCATCTGCCGGAATATTCATTTCAAAATTAATTGGTAAAAACAGTTGAAAATATTTTGTTTTTGTTGTATAATCTACTTGTATTTTTGTTTTATTGAGCATAATTCATTATACCACAAAAGCCGCGAAGTTTCCATACTTCTGCGGCTTTTTGTGTGCAAAAAATTCAGGACTGCCTCACTTTTTTAGTGAGACAGCCCCTTTTTTGCTTTTTAAATAGCTTTTTGCCGAATCGGGCTTTTTACTGGTTGCAAACTATGGCGAACATGACGAGGTCCTCGTCAGTATCGTTCACAACTGCATGGGCTTCGCCTTTTTT
>JAZNQL010000005.1:0-63016 GCA_045590155.1 Clostridia bacterium
GAGAATTCTGGATACAACACCCTTGTTACCGTGACGGCCTGCCATTTTGTCGCCGACAGAGATTTTACGTTTCTGTGCAATGTAAACTCTTACAAGTCTGTTTACACCGGGCGAAACTTCGTCGCCGTTTTCACGGGTAAACTCTTTAACATCAACAACTATTCCTGCTTCGCCGTGAGGAACTCTTAATGAAGTATCTCTTACTTCTCTTGCCTTTTCGCCGAATATTGCTCTTAAAAGTCTTTCTTCGGGAGTAAGCTCGGTTTCGCCTTTAGGTGTAACCTTACCTACCAATATATCTCCCGATCTTACCTCTGCACCAATACGGATTATACCGTTTTCGTCGAGGTCTTTTAAAGCATCTTCGCCGACATTAGGAATATCTCTTGTAATTTCTTCTGGTCCGAGCTTTGTGTCTCTTGATTCGGACTCGTATTCTTCTATGTGAACAGATGTAAATACATCATCACGTACAAGCTTTTCATTTATGAGTATAGCATCTTCGTAGTTATAGCCTTCCCAAGTCATAAAGCCTATAAGCACGTTACGTCCCAAAGCGAGTTCGCCTTCAGATGTTGAAGGACCGTCTGCTATAATATCGCCTTTCTTAACTTTTTCGCCAACCGAAACAATGGGTCTTTGGTTTATACAGGTACCCTGGTTTGAACGCGAGAACTTAAGAAGTTTGTATTCATCCTTGCCTGATTTTTTAGCAATAACTATTCTGTTTGCTGAAACAGATTCAACAACACCGTCATTTTTAGCAAGTATAACAACGCCCGAGTCTTTTGCTGTTTTATGTTCCATACCAGTGCCAATGATAGGCGACTGAGGATTTAACAACGGAACTGCCTGACGCTGCATGTTTGAACCCATCAGCGCACGGTTAGCATCATCGTTTTCAAGGAAAGGAATCATTGCAGTAGCAACTGATACCATCTGGCATGGAGCAACGTCCATATAATCAATATCTGCGGGATCAACTGCAACGAATTCGTCTCTCTTACGGGCAGTAACCTTTTTAGAAACAAAATGGCCCTTTTCGTCAAGAGGTTCGTTCGCCTGGGCAACGATGTATCTATCTTCAATATCGGCTGTCATATACTCGATTTCGTCGGTTACAACACCTTTCCCCTTGATAACCTTTCGGTAAGGAGCTTCGATAAAGCCGTATTCGTTTACTCTTGCGTAGGTACTTAAAGAGTTTATAAGACCGATGTTAGGACCTTCAGGTGTTTCGATAGGACACATACGTCCGTAGTGGGTGTAGTGAACGTCACGAACCTGGAAACCAGCTCTCTCTCTTGAAAGACCGCCAGGACCTAATGCCGAAAGTCTTCTCTTGTGAGTAAGCTCGCCAAGAGGGTTTGTCTGGTCCATAAACTGTGAAAGCTGTGAACTGCCGAAGAATTCTTTTATGGTAGCCACAACAGGTCTTATATTTATAAGTGACTGAGGTGTAACAATGTCAAGGTCCTGAATGCTCATTCTCTCTCTTACACCGCGTTCCATTCTGGCAAGACCCATGCGGAACTGGTTCTGCAAAAGCTCGCCAACACCTCTGATACGTCTGTTACCGAGGTGGTCGATATCATCAATATTTCCCATGCCATCAAAAAGATTCAAAGCATAGTTTACCGATGCAAAAATATCTTCTATTGTTACATGTTTTGGAACAAGCTCGTCACGGCGTGCCTTTATAGCCTCGCGGATTTCGTCTTCAGAGCCTGCTGTTTCTAAGATTTCGTCAAGTACCTTTTTAACAACCTTTTCTTTGATTTTAAGGTCAGTTATATCAAAGTCAACATATTCCGAAAGCTTAACTGTATCGTTAGAGAAAACTTTTACTTCTCTGTCGTCAGCAGTAACATAAACAGTATTTACACCTGCATTTTCAATAGCCATAGCCATTTCTGCCGAAATAATGTCGCCCTTTACGGCTAAAATTTCGCCGGTTCTCGGGTCAGCAATATCGCGGGTTGTTTCTCTTCCCACAATACGATCAGAAATTGCAAGCTTCTTATTATACTTATAACGGCCTACTTTTGCAAGGTCATATCTTTTTGCATCAAAGAAAAGCGCAGAAATCAGTGATTCAGCCCCTTCAACCGTGGGAGGTTCTCCAGGACGGAGTCTGCGGTAAATTTCAAACAAAGCTTCTTCTCTTGTTTTTGCAACATCCTTTTCCATTGTAAGGCGAAGATGAGGATCGTCCCCGAACACCTGTTCAATTTCAAGGTCGGTTGAAAGACCGAGTGCACGGAGCAACACTGTAACAGGCAACTTACGCTGTCTGTCAATTCTTACATAAAACACTCCGTTTGTGTCGGTTTCATATTCAAGCCACGCACCGCGGTTAGGAATAACCTGCGAGAAGAGAAGCCTTTTATTTGTCTTTTCGTCACGTGAATCGGTAAAATAAATACCAGGAGAACGTACAAGCTGACTTACTATAACACGTTCAGCACCGTTTATAATAAAGGTGCCGTTGTCAGTCATAAGAGGGAAGTCGCCCATAAAGATTTCCTGCTCTTTAATTTCGCCGGTTTCGGTGTTGATAAGTCTTACGCGAACTTTCAAGGGCGCTGCATAGTTAGTGTCACGCTCTTTACATTCTTCAATGTCGTATTTCGGCTGACCGGAAAGGTCATATCCTATAAATTCGAGGACCAAGTTCCCGGTATAGTCGCTTATGGGAGAAACGTCATGGAAAACCTCTCCAAGACCTTCTTCAACGAACCAGTTGTATGAGTTCTTCTGAACCTCGATGAGGTTTGGCATTTCTAAAACCTCGTCGATTTTCGCATAGCTATATCTGGTGTTCTTTCCCATTTTTACCGGATGTATCATATCAATCACCCCATTTAAAAATTTGTTTTGCCAAAGACTACGATGTCAAATATGTTAAAGAATATTATGAAACATAATAAAACGGCAAAATTACCCATTATGGGTATTTTATACTATGGACTATCATTATACCACCCATAAAAAAGCTTGTCAAGAAGAATTTTGCCAAATTTTAAAATTTTTAATTTTTTTGTAATTTTAGGGGTATTATATCAGTATTATTATAGATATAACTTTGTATGGTTCGGCGGTTTCCGACGAATCGTCCAATACACCAAACAAGATTATATGCAATTTTAATTGCAGGGAATGGCGGACAAATGCAGGACATCGAACACGTTGTGCCCTGCGATATGTTTTTTATGTTAATATTTTTTGTAGGGGGTTGCGACCCAGGTAAGCTGGTTTATTAAATGCATCTTTTGCGGGAGGGAGTGGAAGCCCTCCCTCTACAATATATTTTATATTTTTCCTTTGTAAGGGCGGAGTTCCATCCCCGCCCGTTTTACAAAACAAGGAACGGCACTCAAGACCGTTCCTTACAAATCCCTATGTTTTTCACACAATAAAAAAGCGAGCGCTTTATGCGCTCGCTTCTTATTTTTAAGAAGGTCTGATTATTAAGCTTCGTTTTTAACTTCGTTTTTAACTCTGTAAACAACAACGTCTACAACTTCGTTATCAAATGTACGAACGTATGCCCAGTGGCAATCATAATCTACCTTTGTTACGCCTACGATGATGTTGCTTGCTCCTATAACTTCAACAGTTGTGCCGTTGCCGGTGAGTGCAACTTCGTATACGTTAACACCTTTTGCATTTACTGCGAATGAGAGGTCAACGCCGTCAGCATCCTTGAGGTAGCTTGCGTCTCTCTTTTCTGTGTCAGCCCAGTTTTCCTTAGTATCTGTAAGCATTAACTGGCCGTTAAGTCTCTTAGCTGCGAAACCGAAAGCATCCCATGTTTCATCGCTGTCGCCATAGTTGTCGTTTAAGGGAGCACCTTCATTGTCAGCCATGAGGGTTTCAGCTGTGTCAACAGCCATGAGAACCTGAATCTTATCGATAGCACCGTCAGCGTCGAGGCTGAAGATTACAGCGTCACCAGCTTCGAGGTCAGCTGCGTCGAAGTCTGCGATAGCATCGCCATTGATGTCGTAGAATTCACAACCATCTTCTGCGATAATTGCAGATACTTCTTCACCGCTCTGGTAACCGTAAATCTTTGTGAATGTTTTACCGTTATCTGCACCTTCTGCAACTCTGTCAATGATGAGGAGCTGAGTTTCGGGGAGAATCTTTGTATCTACGTTGTAAACAACTACAACTTTAGCTGTTGTGTCTACATCGTATGCAGCATATTCGTAAGTTTCGTTGTCGATGAAGATTGAAGCTGCTGTTGCAATCTTAATATCTTCTTCTTCGTCGATTGTCTTAATGTCAGCTTTTGCAGTAGCGATGCTGAATACAATTGTATCTTCGCCGAGGTATGTCTTACCAACTCTGTTGTTGGATTCTCTGTAGATAGCTTCTGTGTCGGATGCATATTCGCTGAAGTAGTCTGCTGATTTAGCACCTGCAAGATAAATCTTGTTGATCTTGCCTTCGTCGTTAGCTTCGTACTGGAAGAGCTGAGGTGTTACTTCTGTTGAGTAAGCCTTTGTTTCGGAGTTGTATGTGATATCGATGAATCCAGCGATACCTTTTATAGCTTCGTCATAATCCTTGCTAGCACCTTTGTATGTGTAAACTTTCTGAGCAAGTTTTGTTTCAACCCACTGGTTGTCTTTAGCTAAGAATTTGAGTTCAACTGTAGCACCGCCGATGCCGTTTGTTACAACTGCATTGTAGAGGAAGCCGTAGTTTTCGCTCTTTGTGGATGTAGCATCCTTGTCAACTATTCTGTTGTCGATGTTTACATAGAATAAACCTGTGTCGCCAACCTGAGGAGTTGTCATAGCGTAAGCTGATACTTTGTAGTCGTTACCATCGATTGTGTAGATGGTTTCGCCTGTCTTGGAGTCTACTCTCTGTTCTGTGATAGAACCGTTAACAGTTGTCTTTGAAATGTAAACTGTTACGAGTGTAGAGTCAGAGCTGATAGCGAGTGTAAGAACGTCGCCTACTGCAACATCATCAAATGAAGCAACTGTGCCGTCTGCATTGTAGAATCTTGTGATAACGTTTTCGTTGTCGATATCGATATCGGAGATAGCAGCTTCTTCAGTGTCGATAATCTGATTTGATTCAGTTTCAACTGCGCCTACTACGTAGTCGCCTGTGTATTCTGTTACCATAGCGAAATCGTAAAGTTTGTCGTTGTCATAGTCAAGGAATTCAACAACGCCTGAAGCAGGAGCTGTTAAGAAGCCTTCAGCTTCTTTTCTTGAGCTGTGCTGAGCTCTGCCGTTCCAGAGGTAATCAAGACCTTTTGCAAGCTTGATTGTAACCTTGTTTGTTGTGCCTTCAGCAACGTACTGGATTGTACCAGTTGCTTCTGTTGTAGGCGCAACGAATGAACCAGCTGTGATTTCTGTGTAGTCAAGAACGAGTGATACGTTCTTAGCTGCTTTAGCTGCGATAGCAATGATTTCTTCATCGCCTGAAACCTGGTTTTCTTTAACGTAAACGATTACGCTCTGTCCGAAATATGAAGCAGCGTCAACGCCTTCAGCTTCGATAAATGATGTTTCGTTCTGTGTAACCTGTTCGCCGTTAATTTTGTTGTACTTAATTGTGATGCTCTTGTCTTCGTTGTCAGTAGCTGTTGTAAGGTATGTGCCTGTGATGAAACCTTCGTATGTGTCTACTTCGAGAGCGTCAGAAAGAAGTGTTTTCTTTGTGTAGTTTGTGCCGTCCATTACAGCGTATTCGGGTTCATTTGCTTTCCAGGAAACCTGTTCCATTGTGCAAACGTCGAGTGCGTTGTATGTGAGGCGAGCCATGTTAGCTCTTGTGATAGCAACTTCTGCTGTGCCGCTAACACCGTTTGTCATTTTGTTCTGTGAAGCAACTACTAAATATCCTGAGGGATATCCGCCGTTCTGTTCAGCCATGGGTGTGTAGCCTAAAGCTGCAACAACCATTTTAACTGCCTGTTCGTACTTAACGGTATCTTCGGGACCGAATGTGCCATCACCATAGCCGTTTACTATACCGCTCTGGCAAGCGAGGTTGATGTAACCTGTTGCCCAGTGGTCAGCTGCAACGTCTGTGAATACTGTAGCACCCTTTGCGCCTTCAGCTGCACTTTCAAGACCTTTAGCTCTAACTATGATAGCTGTAGCTTCTGCTCTTGTGAGGTCAGCGTCGGGACGGAAGTTGCCTTCGTCATCGCCTTCCATGATGCCGAGGTACTTTAACATGTCTGTAGCCTCTGCATAGGAAGCACTTGCGTCTACGTCAGGATAGTTAGCTGTAGCTGAAACTGACAGACTAAAAATCATAGCAAACGCGAGAACTGTTACTAAAACTTTTTTGAGATTTGTCATAATTCTCAAATCCTCCTTAAAAAATTTTTTGAAAGAGATGTTAGGTTTTGCACCTGCCGCATCTCTTTCTTCTACGACTTGTGCACAAGGAGATGATACTCTCCCCCTGTATGCATTGATTATAGCACGAGGCTTTTTTATAGTCAATGCACTTTTTTCACTTGTAACATAACTGTAAAATTGCTTTCACATTAACGCCACAAATGGGGTAAAAACACTATCTCCACCTTGCCATTTTACACTTTTATTTTACATTTGTCAAGTTTTTCGTACAAATTTTGCGGTTGACGGCATTTTTTCTTTGTGCTATAATCTTTCTATATTGATTATATGAAAGGATTTTTAAAATGACAAAAGGCAATATTTCAGTAAATACCGAAAATCTTTTTCCTATTATAAAGAAGTGGCTTTATTCGGATAAAGATATTTTTGTAAGAGAACTTGTGTCGAATGGGTGCGACGCTGTGTCGAAGCTTTCAAAGCTTTCGGCTATGGGGGAGGCAGGTGCTCCTGAAAGCGGTTTTGTAGATGTTATTATAAATAAGGAAGAAAAAACTTTAACCTTTTCGGATAACGGCATAGGAATGACCGAAGAAGAGGTTGTAAAATATATTGCCGAGGTTGCTTTTTCGGGTGCGGCTGAGTTTATTGATAAATATAAAGACGAAACCGACGAAAACAGAATTATAGGTCACTTCGGTTTAGGCTTCTATTCTGCGTTTATGGTGTCGGACAGAGTTGACATAAACACTCTTTCGTATAAAGAAAACGCCAAAAGTGTTTTATGGAGCTGTGACGGCGGTACAGAATACGAAATTTCTGAAGGCTCCCGTAAAACAGTGGGCACAGATATTGTTTTGCATATTGCAGAAGACAGTCTTGATTTTCTGGAAGAAAACACTGTAAAAAATGTGCTTACAAAATATTGCGCATTTTTGCCAACACCCATATATCTTTATATGGCGGGTTCGGAAAAGGGCGAATGTATAAACGACCTTACACCCCTATGGCTTAAAAAACCTTCGGAATGCAAAGAGGAAGAATATATCGAATTTTATCACAAGGTTTTCCCAGATATAAACGACCCGCTCTTTTACATTCACTTAAATGTTGATTTTCCTTTTAATTTAAAAGGTATACTTTATTTCCCCAAGCTGCGTCATGAATTTGAAATGAGCGAAGGACAGATTAAGCTTTTTAACAACCAGGTTTTTGTTGCAGATAATATTAAGGAAGTTATTCCTGAATTTTTACTTCTGTTAAAGGGTTGTATTGACTGTCCCGACCTTCCGCTTAACGTTTCGAGAAGCTTTTTGCAAAACGACGGATATGCTGCAAAGGTTTCGGCTCATATAACCAAAAAAGTTGCCGATAAACTTCTTTCCTTATATAATAATGAAAGAGAATCTTACAATAAGTACTGGGATGATATAAATCCCTTTGTAAAATACGGCTGTTTAAAAGACGAAAAGTTCTATGACAAAGTTAAAAATGCCATAGTTTACAAAACCACCGACGATACTTATTTATCTTTGGAAGATTATCTTGATAATGCGAAGGCAAAAAATCACGAAAACACAGTTTACTATGTTTCCGACCCCATATTGCAAAGCTCTTATATCGAAATGTTTAAAGCAGAGGGACTTTCGGCAGTTATTCTGCCAGTAATTATCGACAACCACTTCATTTCGTTTGTGGAATCCAAAAAGCCCGAGGTAAGGTTTATGAGAATTGACTCATCCCTTGCATCCGCTTTGCAGAAGGAAGGGGACTCTGCCGATAAAGAAAAGCTTTGCGCTCTTTTTAAAGAAGCAATAGGCGACGAAAAGCTTAACATAGACGCTTCGCCTTTAAAAACCGATGCACCCGCTGTTATGCTTTTAGACGAGCAGTCAAGACGTATGGGCGAAATGATGAAAATGTATGGTTCAGCATTCCCGAAAGATATGTTCAGCGAAAGCTTTACTCTGAATATAAATCTTGCAAACCAGCTTGTTAAAGCCTTAAGCTCTTTTGCCGACAACAAGGAAAAGGCTTACCCCGTAGCACGCCAGATTTATGACCTTGCACGCCTTGCCCAAAGACCTCTTGAAGGGGAAGAACTTGCTGAATTTATAAAGCGTACATCAGAGCTTCTTTTAGGAACTCTTTAAAATTTACAAAAGGATTTGATTTTATGGTATACTTCGGCCCTTCGGGCAATCCCCCAATGTTTTACGATGCGGGGGGTAAGCACTCAAAAGAGGTTCCCTCCTTTTTAAAATCGGTAGGACTTTCCGCCTATGAATATCAATGCTCCAAAGGATGCAAAATAAAGGAGGAAACGGCTGCCGCAATAGGCGCTGCCGCAAAAGAAAACTCGGTTTTGTTAAGTATTCACGGACCTTATTATGTAAATCTTTCGTCTTTAGAAGGCGAAAAAAGGGAAAACTGCATAAGATATATGCTTGAAGCCCTGCGTGTTGCAAATATTATGCAGGCAGACAGAGTTGTTATACATTCAGGCGGCTGCAACAAAATGCCAAGAGAGGATGCCCTCGCCCTTGCAATGCAAACTCTTTCGGAGGCTATAAAAGCTGCCGATGCAGAGCATTTAGGTCATATACATCTTTGCCCCGAAACCATGGGCAAAATAAATCAGCTTGGGACTTTAGACGAAGTAATCCGCCTTTGTCTTTTAGACGAAAGGCTTGTTCCTACAATAGATTTTGGTCATCTTAACGCCCGCTCCTTTGGCGGAGTTAAAACAAAAGAGGATTATGCCTTTATTTTAGACGAAATTTATAATAAGCTTGGAAGCGAGAGAGGCAAAAGCTTCCATGCACATTTTTCAAAAATAGAGTATACCGAAAACGGAGGAGAAAAACAGCATCTTACATTTGATGACACTGTTTTCGGTCCGGATTTTGAGCCTTTGGCTCTCCTGCTTGCCGAGCGTGATATTTCGCCGAGAATTATCTGCGAATCTAACGGAACAATGGCAGAGGATGCTCTTTTAATGAAAAAAATGTATGAAAATGCTCTTTTACTGAAAAAGGACTGATAATATGTATAAGGAAAGAATAAATTCAATACTTTCTTTGGCAGATACAAGTGTTCTTATATGCTCGGCACAAAATCTGTTTTACTTTTCGGGCTTTACAGGCGGGGAAGGATATATGCTTTTAACCCCTTACATTGCCTATCTTTTTGTTGACGGAAGGTATACCCTTCAGGCAAACGAACAGGCTCGCGATTTCAAAGTTATAACCTTTGACAAAAAACCGCTTTCGTTTATCTTAGAAAAAATAAAACAGCATAATATCACAAGCCTTGCATTTGAAGATTCTTTTGTAACCTTTTCTTTTATGAACTCTTTAAAAGAAGCTTTGCCTTGCGAATTTGTTCCTCTTAAAAACAAGGTTTCGGTTTTAAGACGAAAAAAGAACAGCTTTGAAATTGCAAAAATAAAAGAGGCGGTACGACTTGCCGACGAAGCTTATAATCATATAACAAATTGCATAAAGCCGGGAATGAGCGAGCGCTCGGTTGCTGCAATTTTAGAGTATTTTATGCGTAAAAACGGTGCAGAAAAAACTTCTTTTGATACAATTTGTGCATCAGGAGTAAGAAGTGCACTCCCTCACGGTGCAGCAAGCGATAAAATAATCGAAAAGGGAGATTTTGTTACTCTTGACTTTGGTTGTGTTTTAGACGGCTACTGTTCGGATATGACAAGAACCCTGTGTATGGGCCGTGCTTCATCCCGCCAGAAAGATATTTACCACATTGTTTTATATGCCCTCTGCCGTGCAGAGGACGAGGCTGTCTGCGGAATGAAAACAAGAGATTTAGATGCCGTTGCCCGCAATATTATAACAAACTTCGGCCACGGCGAGCATTTTACACATTCTCTCGGGCACGGAGTGGGAATTGATATTCACGAAGCACCAACCCTTTCTCCCCGTTCGGAGGATGTGCTTGAAAACGGCTCTGTTATAACAATCGAGCCTGGCATTTATATCGAAGATTTTGGCGGTGTACGCATAGAAGATATGCTTTATGTAGACGATAAAAAAGGAGTAATTATGACTTCTTCGCCCAAAGAACTTACAGAACTTTAAAAAAAGACTTGAAAAATGTAAAAAAATATTGTAGAATATACTATATACTTCTTAATATACTAAAAATTGGAGGAATTTATTATGATAACTGCCGGCGATTTTCGTAACGGTATAACATTTGAGTTTGAAGGTAACGTGTACCAGGTTGTTGAATTTCAGCATGTAAAACCCGGTAAAGGTGCCGCTTTTGTTAGAACAAAGCTTAAGAATGTTATAAACGGTGGCGTTGTAGAAAAAACTTTCCGCCCCACCGATAAATTTGAAAAGGCACATATTGACAGAAAAGATATGGAATATCTTTATTCCGACGGTGACCTTTTCTACTTTATGGACCAGGAAACATACGAACAGAATCCCTTAAGCTCCGAACAGCTCGGTGATGCTTTAAAGTTTGTAAAGGAAAATATGCTTGTTAAAATCCTTTCATACAAGGGCTCTGTTTTCGGTGTTGAACCCCCAAACTTTGTAGAACTTGCAGTAACAGAAACCGAACCCGGCTTCAAAGGCGATACTGCAACAGGTGCACAGAAGCCTGCTACACTTGAAACAGGCGCGCAGATTTACGTTCCCCTCTTTATCAACGAAGGCGACGTAATAAGAGTAGATACCCGCACAGGCGAATATATGGAACGTGCATAAAATTATTTTAACGGAGGTTTTTTAAAATGGATCTTAACGAAAAGGTTTCATATCTCAAAGGTTTATGCGAAGGACTCGGCATCGACGAATCCAAGCCCGAAGGCAAGCTTTTAGTAAAGATTGTCGACGTTTTGGAAGAAATCGCTGACGAAATCCTTGATACAAATGATTATATTGATGAAGTAAGCGCTGTTGTTGACGAAATCGACGAAGATTTGTCATACGTTGAAGAATATCTGTTCGACGATGAAGATGATGAATGTGACTGTTGCGACGATTTTGATTGCGCTGAAATTGAATGCCCCTCTTGCGGCGAAGTAATTTATCTTGATTGCGATATGCTTTGCGACGAAGAAGATACTTTAACCTGCCCCGCTTGCGGAGAAGAAATCGACCTTGAATTTGATTGCTGCGACTGTTGCGATTGCGACGATTGCGAATAATTTTAAGGAAATTTTAAAGGCAACCCTTTCAAAGGGTTGCCTTTTTGTTAACCTCTTTTTTGAAAGGAATTTATTTCTCTCCCTTGCTTTAATACGATTTTTATAGTATAATTGATGTATACAGAATTTTATTCTATAAAATTCCTAAAGCCTTTCGGCTTTTTGCGGTCTTTGACCGCCGCATCAATTGTGCAAATATACACTTTTAAAAAGGAGAGTTTAAAATGAAAATTTTTCGTAAGCTTTTTGCTGTTATAATTTCTTTTGTGCTGGCATTTTCGTCGGTATCTGCTTTTGCTGCAAACGGCGATTTATACATTATGGGAGACCCCGTGTTTATCGACGGTGTAAGGCAACCAACCTCTTTAGGGTTGTTTGTGTCGTTTTCTGCTGACAAGGTAAATCTTTCAAATACATCTCTTTCGTCTTATCTTAATATTATTGAGGCAACAGGCGATTTTACCCTTACCTTAAACGGCAATAACACTTTAACAAGCAGAGCCCCCTATGCTTTAAAGGTTGTAGGCTCGCTTACAATATCGGGTGATGGGGACCTTACGGCAAAAGCAAAAAAAGCGGCTATTTATGTTGAGGGCGATGTTACAATCTCGGGTGGCGGTACCCTTGCCTTAACAGGTACAGATGCTGAATCATACGGAATTTACGCAACCGGCGAAATTACTGTAACCGACAGCGAGGTTATAGCTTCAGGCTCCAAAGAAAACATCGTTTCAAATGGAGGGCCTTTGTCTGATCTCCCTCAAAAGGAAGACGAGAATAAAGACCCCGAAATCCCCGAAAATAACGGCACAGAAAACGAAGGCACAGAAAATGAAGGCTCGGAAAATGAAGGCACAGAAAATGAAAATACTGAAAACAATGAAACAAACGAAGAAACTTCAAGCGAGGAAAAGCCCTCTAAACCTTCAGGCAAGCCTTCAATAGGCGGCACACCAGGCAAGCTTCCCCCTGTTTCAGAAGAAAATAAAGATAACCAATCGCAAATCCCGGCAAAGTCCGAATTTTCCGACGTTTTGGTAAATGACTGGTTCTGCGTATATGTAAATACTCTTGTTTCGGAAGGTGTTGTAAACGGCTACCCCGACAAAACCTTTAAACCCCAAGGCAAAGTTACTTATGGCGAAGCATTAAAGCTTGTTGCACGCGCGGCAGGTCTTTCCGAGCAGACACCTACCTCCGAGCACTGGGCAAGCGGATATCTTGCTTTGGCTTCATCAGCAGGAGTTTTACCCGCCGACCAAAACCTTGACGAGTCCATAACAAGAAAGGTTATAGCTTTGCTTTCAAAAACATTTTTGAATCTTCCTGCTCCAAAAAATCCATCTCCCTTTGCAGATATTGACGATGCTGCAATTACCTCTCTTTACGAGGCAGGCATTGTGGAAGGAAGCTTTGCAGATAACGGCGACAGAGTTTATCTTCCCGATTCTTATATAACAAGAGCAGAAATCTCGGCTATTGTTTACAGAATGTTAAAGTAAATATTTTATAACAGAAAAAGACCTCTGAAAAGAGGTCTTTTTCTGTGAATTTTGGAGGTACTTTTTACGTTTTCGGTTATCTTTTCTGTATGATATCAAACAGTATCCCCCCTATAAAGCCTGCGGAAAATACGTTTACACCTACACCAAAAATCCCTCGTGACATAAAAATTATATCCAGGCTTTTTTCGGGATTTCTTAAAATAACCGCCGCAACAAGCATAAGGAGATTTGCAAGAAAAGAGCAAATGATTATTATATATTTCTGTATTCCCTCGATTTTATCAAGTGCCGTTAATATTCTCATGTTTTCTGCTCCTTTCAAGACTAATGGCAAATAATTTATATATTTTAAAGCCCATAAACAATTATAGCAACTGTTTATGGGCTTTTCAATGCAAAATATTTTCTATAAAAAACGTAATTTAGTTAAAGTTCTTTGTTTTGGTTACGGTGTAATTTTTATCTATAAAAACTGCCTGTATATTATTTTTTTCGGCAAACTCCAAAGCTTTATCTCCCATTAAAAGAAGAGCTGTTGAAAAAACATCCGCCTCCATCGATGAAGGACTTATTACAGTTGCCGAATATAAATTGTTGTCTGCCGGTCTACCCGTTTTTGGATTTATTATATGGTTATACTCTTTTCCGTCATCTTCAAAATATCTTTCGTATATTCCGCTTGTTACAACAGAAGTATCTAAAACCTCTAAAACGCATATACTCTCGCCCTCGCTTTTTGGCTTTTGTATTCCCACCTTAAATTTTTCTTTGCCCTTTGAGCCTACCGCATACACATTACCGCCAAGATTGATTATACCGTTTTGATTATGCTTTTTTAAAAGCTCTGCCATTTTGTCGGCAATGTACCCTTTTGCAATTCCGCCAAGGTCAATTTTTGTACCCTCTTTTAAAATAACCTCTCCGTTTAAAAGAGTTACCTTATCGCTCCCCAAAGTTTCTCTGGCTTTTTGTATCTCTTCTTCTTTTGGAACACTGTTCTTCCATATCTGTGACAGAGCCCCAACAGTTATATCAAAAAAACCCTCTGTTATTTCGTTATAGTAAAGACCTTTTTCTATAAGATAATAAGTTTCGGGCGAAACCTTGTGCCTTCCCTCTTTATTCAAAATATAAACATCACTGCCCTCGCGGGTTTTGCTTAACATGTTTTCGTACTTTACAGCAAGCCTTTCGCACTCGTCCAAAAGCTCATTATTTTCCGAAAACAAAGTAATGTTTACATAAGTATCAAAGGAAAAAAACTCTGCCTCGTATTTTTTTTGAGGCTTACTGCATCCCGAAATTAAAAATAAAACTAAAAATACACATAAAAATTTTTTCATTCTATCACCGATTTCATTTTACTATATTTTATTTGTTTTGGCAATGTTTTACTGGGTTTTTTCAGAAAGTTTTTTCTAAAAATAATAAAGGTGATTTTTATGGATTTTATTCTCTCGGTTTCACAGATTGTATGTTCTTTATGTATAATAATTTATTTTTTTAAAAATTCACACGCACAAGGCGAAAATATAGATTATATAGACAAAAATGCCGAAAAGGAATATCAGAAAATGCGCGAGCTTCGCTCTTTGCACCTTACACGCCCTTTGTCCGAAAAGGCAAGACCTAAAAGCTTTTCCGAAATATGCGGTCAGGACGAGCCCCTTCTTGCCCTGCGTGCGGCAATTTGTTCTCCAAATCCCCAACATGTGCTTTTATACGGCCCTCCCGGGGTAGGTAAAACCTGTGCGGCAAGAGCCGCTTTTTTGGAAGCAGTAAGTTCTCCTCTTTCTCCATTTAACAAGGATTCTTCTTTTGTGGAAACCGATGCTTCCGCCCTTTATTTTGACGAAAGAGGTGTTGCCGACCCTCTTTTAGGCTCTGTGCACGACCCTATTTTTCAGGGAGGAGGTGCATTCGGTCAGTGCGGAATTCCAAAACCCTTGCCAGGTGCCGTTACAAAAGCTCACGGCGGAATTTTGTTTATCGACGAAATAGGAGAAATGCACCCTTATCAGTTAAACCGTCTTTTAAAGGTTTTAGAGGACAGGTGTGTTCACTTTGAAAGCTCGTATTATAACCCTGCAAATACTAATATCCCAAAATACATTCACGACATTTTCGAAAAAGGCCTGCCTGCCGACTTTCGTCTTATAGGCGCAACAACAAGACTTCCCGAACAAATACCTCTTGCCGTTCGCTCACGCTGCTGCGAAATATTTTTTAATCCCTTAAACGAAATAAACCTTTATGAAATTGCCGCAAACGCCGTTTCAAAGGGCGGTTTTTCTGCCGATACAGAAACTCTTGCTCTGGCTGTTGCATTTTCGTCAAACGGGCGTGAAGTTATAAATATTGTTCAGCTTGCAGAAAACTACGCTCTTTTTGAGGGCAGAAACAAAGTTTTGCCCTCGGATATACGCCTGGTTGCAAAGGCGGGAAGATATAAATTAAGGCATTCTGCCAAATTTCCTCTTGAAAAAAAGGACAATAACAACTATAATAATATTTGAGGTGATAATCTTTGGTTAAGAAAAAACAAACTCTTCCTCTAATCCCTGTAAGGGGACTCGTGGTTTTTCCATATATGATTTTGCATTTTGACGTTGCACGTAAAAAATCCATTGCGGCTCTTGAGGCAGCAATGGCAAATCATCAGTATGTATTTTTAACGGCTCAAAAGGATATAAACGTGGAAAATCCAGGGGTTGAAGATTTTTATTCTGTGGGCACAGTGGCAAAAGTAAAACAGCTTTTAAAGCTTCCTCAAAATACTGTCCGTGTTTTGGTGGAAGGGCTTTACCGTGCAAAAATTACAGAAATTGAATCTGAATCTCCCTATTTTTCTGCCCACACCGAAGAAATAAGGCAGACAAGAAGGGGAATAAACCCTCTTGATGAAGAAGCGGCTCTTCGTATGATAAACGATATGTTTGATGATTTGTTTAACTTAAATCCCAAGCTTTCGCCCGATGCATTGAGTGCTCTTTCGGGGATAGACGATTCGGCACGCTTTGCAGATACAGTTGCTGCAAACTTTATCTCAAAAACAGAAGATAAGCAGATTATTTTAGAAGACCTTAATGTTTTAACACGTCTTACACATCTTGCCGCAATAATAGCAAAAGAAATAGAGCTTTTAAAAACTGAAAGCGATATACTGCGCCGTGTTAAAAGCCAGATAGACGAAAATCAGCGTGAATATTATTTAAGAGAGCAGATAAAAGCAATCTCGCGCGAGCTTGATGGGGACGATTCTGACGAAGCAGAACATTATGCAGAAAGAATAGCAAAATCTTCTCTGCCCGAAGAGGCAAAGAAAAAAGCCGAAAAAGAGCTTGCAAGATTCCGCAAAATGTCGGCTCACGCCCCTGAATCTTCAATAGTCCGCACATACCTTGACTATTTGCTCGAAATGCCTTACGGTGTTTATACCGACGAAAATTCCAATATAAAAAATGCCGAAAAAATTTTAAATTCGGCTCACTACGGTCTTAAAAAGGTTAAAGAAAGAATTTTAGAATATCTTTCGGTTAAAATTCTTTCGGGACATCTTGGCGGACAGATTTTATGTCTTTCAGGACCTCCGGGGGTGGGTAAAACCTCTATTGCAAAGTCTATTGCCGAAGCTTTAGGCAGAAACTATGCAAGAATATCTTTGGGAGGTGTGCGTGACGAGGCCGAAATAAGAGGTCACCGCAAAACCTATATCGGCGCAATGCCCGGTAAAATTATGACGGCAGTAAGCCGTGCCGGCTCGCAAAACGCTCTTATTCTTTTAGACGAAATAGATAAGCTTGGCAGTGATTATAAGGGCGATCCTTCAAGTGCTCTTTTAGAGGTCTTGGATTCGGAGCAAAACTTCGCTTTCCGTGACCATTTTCTTGATGTTCCTTTTGATTTGTCGGACGTTATGTTTATAACAACCTCAAACAATTCGGAAAATATACCTCCCGCATTGCTTGACCGTATGGAAATTATTGAGCTTCCTGGTTATACCTCGGAAGAAAAGCTTAATATAGCATCCCGCCATTTAATACCGAAAAATCTTGAACGGCACGGTCTTACTTCAGAACAGCTTGTTATACGAAAGGCTGCAGTTTCGGCAATTATTGAATATTACACCCGCGAAGCAGGGGTAAGAACTTTAGAGAGAGAAATTGCATCTGTTTGCCGAAAGGCGGCAAAAATGCTTTTGCAGGGAGAAAAGAAAATTACAGTTACCCCTCAAAATCTTGACAGATTTTTGGGTGTTAAAAAATATTTCAGCGAAAAGCTTTCATACACGCAGGAAATAGGTATTGTGAGAGGTCTTGCCTGGACAAGTGTTGGAGGAGATACTTTAAGCGTTGAAGTAAATGTTATGGAAGGAAGCGGAAAGCTTGAGCTTACAGGTAAGCTTGGAGATGTTATGAAGGAATCGGCTCAAGCGGCAGTAAGCTTTATACGCTCACGAGCAGAGGCTTTGGGAATAGAAAAAGATTTTTATAAAACCTGCGATATTCATCTTCATGTTCCTGAAGGGGCCGTTCCAAAAGACGGACCGTCAGCAGGTATAACCATTGCAACTGCAATGATTTCGGCTCTTTGCAAAAATCCTGTAAGAGGAGATATTGCCATGACGGGCGAAATAACCTTGCGTGGCAGAGTTCTGCCCATCGGCGGACTTACCGAAAAGGTTCTTGCTGCTTACCGCTATGGTATAAAAACCGTTATTTTCCCCGAAGAAAATAAAAAGGATTTGCAGGATATTCCCGATAATATAAAAGAAAAATTACACTTTGTTCCCGTTTCGGATATGGATGAGGTTTTGGAGGCAGTTTTTAAAAAAACAAGCAACCTTAAATCTGCCGATGTTTTATCGGGAGCGCACATTACAACAAAATCTTGCGAATCAATAAACACCATACCTCAATAATTTTTATGGGGAACGATGAAAAACACCGTTCCCCTGTATACTTTTAAACAAAAAGGATGATTTTATGAATATTCATAATGCCTCACTTACAATATCGGCGGTAAGACCCGTACAATACCCCGCAAAAAATATCCCCGAAATAGCACTTGCAGGGCGTTCAAATGTTGGAAAGTCGTCGTTTGTAAACAGACTTTTAAACAGAACAAAGCTTGCCCGCACAAGCTCGCATCCGGGTAAAACCGCCACATTGAATTTTTATAACATAGACGAAACCTTCTTTTTTGTTGACCTTCCGGGTTATGGATATGCTGAAGTTTCGAAGGTTGAAAGAGAAAAATGGGCGGATATGATAAATACATATCTTGAAACACGTCCCCAGCTTTGTGCAGTTTTTCTTTTGTGTGATGCCCGACATAAGCCTACCCGCGATGATGTAGCTATGTACCAATGGATTAAAGACCGTTTCGGTTTTGCAGTAGTAATTGCAACAAAATGCGACAAAATTGCAAAAACCAAGCTTGATTCAAACATAGCTTTAGTGCACGAAACGCTGGGACTTGACAGAGACGATATTCTTGTTCCGTTCTCATCGGAAAAAGGGCTTGGAAGAGAAGAGGCATGGGAAATTATTGAGGACTTGATTTTCTTTGCAAATGAAGAAGATGAGGAAGAAGAGGAAGAATAATTTATTAAAAAATAATACTTTTGTAGGGAACGGCCTTGGGTGCCGTTTCTTTTATTCTGCAAGATTTATAATTATTTTGTTTTTCTTTACTGCATAATTATATGCGGTAGCGGTTCCGCTTTTTGGCTGATAGCTTTTAAAATCTTTTTTACTGTTTTTTCGTTTTGGCGGGGCGTATGCATCTATAAAATAGCAGACGCAATGGGTGCTTTTATCTATCATTTCATTGTTTCGTTCAACATAAACTGCTTTGCCTGCGTTTTCAAGTTTTTCGGGATAATAGGTTCTGTCACAGTTTGCAAGAAGGTATTTTTCGTAAGTATCATTTATATACTGGAATTCAGCACGGATATAAACTCTATCGATATGGGAATATTTTTCTTTTTGTTCTGTTAAAACTTCACGGCACAAATCGTCAAACTCACTTTTACTGCCAAGATAAAATGTTTTTATATTTTCGCAAACTATAAGCTTTTCTGTAATTTGCAAGAGTTTATTTTTCAATAAATCTTTATTTTTAATTTTTCGGTGTCCGAAGAAACAACAACCTTTTTGTTCCATAACTTCCCCCTAAAACAAAAAATGCGTAGTCTACCCGAAAGCAGAGCTACGCATTAAAAAACGCAGGGACTCTGTTTCGAATGTTGCTACACACTTTTAACCATAACATCTAAGCTTTAGCTCAAGGGTATGATGAAACAAGAGTGTACGCTTTTTACAAATAGCGTACCCCTTGAGCATAACTATATTCAATTAGATGGCTACCTTTTTTTGGTAGCGGTTAAAAGTTGTAGCATATATAGTATATCACATTATTTTTTATTTTACAAGTGAAAAGAAATGTTTCTTATACAAAAACAGGCTTACCGAGCGGGAAGAAGGTAGCCTTAACAACAAAAAAAGAGGAAACTGAATGGGTTTCCTCTTTTTTCTATTTCTTTTTTATTATTTTTTGTAAGCTACTACAATTTTACGGTTAGGTTCTTCTCCTATACTGTAAGTGCTTATATTATCGTAATCCTGAAGTGCCGAATGAATTATTCTTCTTTCATAAGGTGTCATAGGTTCGAGTGTTACATTACGTCTGTACTTTAAGGTTTTGTCTGCAATTTTCTTTGCAAGTCTTTTTAATGTTTCTTCACGTTTTTCTTTGTAATTTTCAGTATCAAGCAAAACTCTGCAACGTTCTTTTACCGAACGGTTTACAGCAAGGTTTGTAAGATACTGCAGGGATGTTAATGTTTCGCCTCTGTGGCCAATTAAAAGTCCCATATTTTCGCCCGATAAATCAATGTTAAGATTTTCGCCTTCTGTTTTTACATCTATTTTAACGAACATTCCCATTTTTTCGAAAATTCCGTAAAGAAAATCTTTTGCGATATCTTCTGCTAAAGCCTGTTTTTTTGTAACCTTTACGGTTGCTTCTTTACTTCCTATTCCCAAAAAGCCTTTGTTGCCTTCATCAATAATTTCTATTTCGGCATCTTCTCTGTCAATCCCGGCTTCTTCAAGGGCTGCCGCAATAGCTTCTTCAACGGTTTTGCCGCTTTTAATTATTTCCATTTTATTTATCCTTTCCGTTTTTGTGTGAAATGTTTTCCACATCAATATCAACTTTAATAAATTTACTCAACAAATACTGCTGTATTACCTGCAATGCACTGCTTACAAACCAATAAAGCGATGCTGTTACCGGCATTGAATAAGTAAAAATAAGTGTCATCAAAGGCATAAATGTGTTCATTGATTTTGTCATCTGTTCTGCCTGATTTTCCTGGTCGGAGCCTGTACGCTTTTTAGGCTTGTTTTTTTCTGCCATTACCTGCGAAAGCTTTCCTGATGCCCATGTTGCAAGTGTTGCTAAAAGAGGAATAATCCAGTATCTGAAGTCTGCAACATTCTGTGGAGGTAAACCGAAAGCCGACGGTGCCTTTGACAAATCCATTGTAAGGAAGTCAAAATTCATACCAGCTTCAACTGCTTTTGCAATACCGTCGATTCTTGCAACATCTGCAAGACCTAAAACATATTTTGCAGGATTGTAAATTACGTTTACAAGACAGATTATAATTACAAGCTGTATTATAAGAGGCAAACATCCGCTCATGGGGCTTGCATTATACTTTCTGTAAAGCTCCATAGTTTCGCGGCTTTGCCTTTCTTTATCGTTTTTATATTTTTGCTGAATTTCTAAAAGCTTTGGCTGAAGTGCCTGTGTTTTTGCCATTGATTTTTGCTGCTTTACACTTAAAGGTAAAAGTAAAATTCTTATAAGCAGCGTAAATAAAATTATTGCGACACCATAATTGCCGCAAAAATTATAAATCCACTGGATAATCATACCCAGAAAACGAGTGATTCCCATTTATATCTCCTTTTTTTATTTCAAAGGATCGTATCCTCCGGGGTTTAGGGGATTGCAACGAAGAATTCTCTTAATCGCTAAAAACGAGCCTTTGAATGCTCCATATTTTTCGACTGCCTGCAAAGCATATTCAGAACACGTGGGATAAAATTTGCAGGAAGGCTTTTTTAGCCTTGATAAATACTTTCTGTAAAAACAGATTAAATATACTAATATTTGTTTCATTTGTAAAGTCCGCTTTTTTTAAAAAGAAAATCAATAGCAGAGCCGATTTTATAAAAATCTGCCTCTGCCGCACTTTTTCTGGCAACAAATACCAAATCATACCCCTTTGCGATTTTCCCCTCGCGAAGGCGGTAATTTTCGCGAATAAGACGTCTTATTCTGTTTCTTAAAACAGCCTTACCCACTTTTTTGCTGACCGTAAGACCAAGGCGGTTTGTGCTCTGATTTCTTTTCTTGTAATAAAGAACTAAAACATCAGATACTACCGAACCGCCTTTATAATACAGTCCTTTAAATTCTTTGTTAAGTTTAATGGAAACAGTATTTTCCATTATGCAGAGAGCACCTTTCTGCCTTTTCTTCTTCTTGCAGCGAGAACTTTACGTCCGTTTGCTGTGGACATTCTCTTTCTGAAACCGTGCTCCATTTTTCTGTGTCTTCTGCCGGGCTGATAAGTCTGTAACATGTTGGCTGCACCTCCTTAAAGTTTACTTTTTACATACATTTGCCTGTACATATACGACTGAATTATATAAGAATATTCCCATTTTGTCAAATGTTTTTTAAAAAACCTGCCACTTTCTTTTGAAAAATCGACAAATTACAGAAAAAAAACTGTCGCTATATACTTTTTTATACTTCTTGCCTAAAATATATATTATATATAAATATAAATAAATATTTAACAGAAATTGTTGCAAATTTCAAAATTTTGTGATATCATTATAATTAAGTTTTAGTATGGGGGGATTTTCCTCTTATTTTACATAAATTTTCCACACCCTCCATATTAGTGTTTTCAAGCAATTTTTAAGTTTTACACATTTATGTTTATAAAGTTTTAATCAGTTTACACACTTTTTGAAAGGATTTTTAAAATGGAAAATGTTAAAAGCATCTGGGAGCAGGTTCTTCAGATGATAGAAGACGAAATAACACCTGTTGCGTATAGGACATGGTTTGTTCCTATAAAGCCAATTTCTATGAAGGATGGCGTTTTCGAGGTTGCGGTGTCAGACAATGTTCATCAATCAATGGTAAGCCGCCGTTATTCATCTTTAATAGAAAATATTCTGTACGAAATTACGGGTGCAGACTACGAGTTCTCGGTTATTCTTGAAGAGACAAAGCCTGTGCAGAAGGTTGTATCAAAAGAAAATCTGGGGCTTCCCTTAAACAAAAAATATACTTTTGATACTTTTGTTGTAGGTAATTCAAACAAATTTGCACACGCAGCTGCAGTTGCCGTTGCAGAAGCTCCCGCCACAGCGTGGAACCCTCTGTTTTTATACGGAGGAGTAGGTCTTGGAAAAACCCATCTTCTTCACGCTATCGGAAATTATATTAGCGAAAACAATCCCGATTTAAAGGTTATGTATATAACTTCTGAAACATTTACAATAGACCTTATAAATTCTCTTAACGAAAAAAATAACGAAGAATTCCGTTCAAAGTATCGTTCTATTGACGTTTTGATGGTTGACGATATCCAGTTTATAGCAGGTAAAGACCGTACACAGGAAGAATTTTTCCACACATTCAACACTCTTTACAACGAAAATAAACAGATTATTATAACAGCCGATAAGCCTGCCCGCAAAATTCAAGCACTTGAAGAAAGACTTGTATCACGCTTTGAATGGGGTCTTGCAGGAGATTTGTATTCTCCCGACTTTGAAACAAGAGTTGCCATTTTAAAACAGAAGGCAGAGCTTGAAAATGTTGAAATATCAAACGATGTTATAATGTTTTTAGCCGAAAAGGTTGAATCAAATATCCGTGAGCTTGAAGGTTATTTTAACAAAATAACAGCATACAAAAAGCTTACGGGAAACGAAGTTACCGTAAATGATATATTCAAAATAATTGATATAACAAGACCTGCATTGAACGAAGACGTTATTTTGGACTGTTGTGCACGCTTTTATAATGTTTCGGCAGAAAATATTATGGGCAAAATAAGAACAGACGAAATAACCCATGCACGTCATATTGTGATGTATCTTCTAAAAGAAATGATAGGAATGCCACAGCTTAAAATAGGAAAATTCATGAATAAAGATAACTCAACTGTTATTCACGGAATTAAAAAGATAAAAGAAGAACTTGAAACAAATCCTAAAACGAAATCGGAAATAGAAAATCTTAAAAAAGATATACGCGGTGAGTAAAATATGTAAAGTTGTAAAAAGTTTTCCACAAAATTATCAATACCTTTTTTGTTGATAATAAAAAAAGAAAATAAGATTTACACAGTTACCACACCCTCTACTGCTAATACTTATTTTAAATTATATATATAAAGCGTTTCCCGCTTTTTTACGGGTCAATTAAACGGTTAAAGTTTAAGGAGGATAAAAAATGATTTTTTCATGTGAAAGACAAACAATATACGAAGCAGTCAATATTGTAATGAGAGCTTCGGCAGTTAAAAGTGCAAAGCCTGTTTTGGAAGGAATACTTATTTCTTCTGATGAAAACAACCTTATTCTTTGTGCAAATAATCTTGAATATGCAATAGAATGTAAAATTCCTGCAGATATAAGAGAAGAAGGCTCGGTTGTATTCGATTCAAAAATTTTATTTGATATTATAAGAAGTCTTCCCGGAAATGAAATAAACTTCAATGTTGCTGAAAATCTTGTTACAAGAATTCAGAGCAATCAGTCTACCTATGATATTATGGGACTTGACCCCTCTGATTTTCCTGAACTGCCTGTAATAAGAGAACAGTCATCATTTACTATTGAACCCGAAATTTTAAAGGGTATGATAAGACAAACAATTCATGCAGTATCAGTTAAAACAGAAAATCCTGTATTAACAGGTTCTCTTTTTGAAATTGAAAATAATGTTTTAACAGTTGTATCCCTTGACAGATTTAAGCTTGCAAAAAGAACGGAAGGTTTATCTTCGCCTGCGGAAAATGTTAAATTTATAGTTCCCGCAAAAACTCTTTCGGAAGTTTTAAAGATTTTATCAGATGATTCAGGTCTTGTTAAAGTTTCTGTAAATGAAAAATATGTTCTTTTTGAGTTTGAAAATGTTAAGGTTTTTTCAAGACTTATTGAAGGCGAATATTTTAACTATAAAACAATTATACCTTCAGATTTCAAAATAAAAACCAAGGTTAATCTTTCGGATATCAAAGCTTGTGTTGAAAGAACAAATCCCATTGTTTCGGTAGACGTATTTAAAAATCCGATTATGATAACTGTTCATTATGACACAGTTACAATAGACTGTATGACAGCAACAGGCAAGGTTCACGATGTATTTGATATTGAAAATTGCAATGCAGAAATTAAAATCTGCTTTAACCAGAGATATTTGCTTGAAGCTTTATCTTCATGTGAATGTGAAGAAATTTTAATGGAATTCAATGGCGAACACAGTCCGTGTATTATAATACCGACAGAAGGAGATTCGTTCTTGCAGATGGTAATGCCCGTAAGAATGAAAAGTACTGACTGATTATGACAGAAATTAAATTAAGAGATGAATATATAAAGCTTGATCAGGCTTTGAAGGTTGCAAATTTAGTAAGCAGCGGAGGCGAAGCTAAAATTTTAATTGCCGAAGGTAACGTATATGTCAACGGAGAAGTTGAAACAAGACGGGGCAAAAAATTAAGAGATGGAGATAAAATTACTTTATTCAGCGATGAAGTAATGGTGGTTTCGGAATGAAGCTTGAAAATTTAAAGCTTGTAAATTTCAGAAATTATGAGTCACTTTCTATTGATTTTAATGACGGAATAAATATAATTTACGGAAAAAATGCCGCAGGAAAAACAAATATACTTGAAGCTGCATCATTATTTTCATCAGGAAGAAGCTTTAGGGTAAAAAATGAAAAGGACCTCATACTTTTTGAAAAGGATTTTTCTAAAATAAATATAACTTTTGAAGCTCAAAAAAGAAAAAATACGGCTGAAATGATAATTTCAGACAAAAAAAAGCTTATAAAAATAAATGAAGTTCCTCTTGAAAGAACAAGCGAGCTTTTAGGATTTTTTTCATCTGTATTATTTTCTCCCGAAGAAATTTCTTTAATATCGGGTTCGCCTGAAGGAAGAAGGTCATTTTTAAATTTATATATAAGCTCACAAAGACCTTCATATTACAGCTCTTTAAAAAACTATAAAAAGATTTTAAAACAAAAAAATATACTTTTAAAACAAGGCGATAACGGAACTTTATCGTTATGGAACGAAAAGCTTGCCGAAAACGGTGCAAGAATAATGCTGTTCCGTAAAAAATTTATAGATGAGCTTATTCCTTATGCCGCACAGTTTCATAAAGAAATATCGGGCGATGAATTTACAATAAAATATAATACTTCTTTTGCCTGGGATAAAACAGAAACAAAGGAAGAGCTTTACGAAAAGTTCTTAAATGCAATAGAAAAGAAAAAAGAAGCTGAAATGGCACTTGGTGCATCCCTTGTAGGTCCGCACAGAGATGATATGGAATTTATTATAAACGGAAAAAGTGCTATGAATTTTGCATCTCAAGGACAACAGAGAACAGCAGTTATATCTTTAAAAATAGCACAAACACAAAAAATTAAAGATTTAACGGGCGAATATCCAATACTGCTTCTTGATGATATAATGAGCGAGCTTGACAGCAGACGGCGAGATTTTTTGGTTAATAAAATAAAAGATATGCAGGTAATAATAACCTGCACAGACCCTATAAAATCCGAAAATGCAAAATATTTTAAAGTATCGGAGGGAAGGGTATGTACGTAAATATAGGTGGAAATTATGCCGTTTCGGCAAACGAAATTATCGGTATAATGGATATAGAAAACACAAGTACTTCAAAAATAACAAGAGAATATTTGAACAGAGCCGAAAAAGAAGGAAGAATTGTAACATTATCGTATGATTTACCAAGGTCTTACATAATAACAGACGATTTTGTATATATATCTCCTGTTTTAACGGCAACTCTTATAAAAAGATTTGGTAGGAAAGGAATAGTAAAATGAGTGAAAATCTGCAGGTAAACAATGTCTATGATGAAACTCAAATACAGGTACTCGAGGGGCTTGAGGCGGTTAGAAAAAGACCTGGTATGTATATCGGGTCAACATCATCTATGGGTCTTCATCATCTTGTGTATGAAATAGTTGACAATTCAATAGACGAAGCTTTGGCAGGATATTGTAAAAATATCAATGTTATAATAGAAAAGGATAATTCAATCACTGTTGAAGACGACGGACGAGGAATTCCCACAGGTATACATCCTAAAATGGGTATACCTGCTGTTGAAGTTGTATTTACAGTTTTACACGCCGGCGGTAAATTCGGCGGTGGCGGATATAAAGTATCGGGCGGTTTGCACGGTGTTGGTGCATCGGTTGTTAATGCTTTGTCCGAAAAGCTTGAAGTATGGGTAAATGACGGTAAAAACTTAAACTATCAGCAGTATTCAAGAGGTAAATCTTTAGGTCCCCTAAAGGTTATAGGCGAAAGCTCTAAAACAGGTACAAAAGTTACATTTAAACCCGATGGCGAAATTTTTGATACTTTAGTATACGATTACAGCATATTAAAGAACAGAATGAGAGAACAGGCATTCTTAAATGCGGGTATAAAAATTATTTTAGAGGACAAGCGTGACGAAAATCCCTGCCGTGAAGAATTTTATTATGAAGGCGGTATAAGGGAATATGTAAAATATCTTAATAAGACAAAAACTCCTCTTCATGAAGAAATTTTGTATTTTGAAGCTGAAAGAGAAGTGCAGTCTGTTCAGATTTCAATGCAGTATACAGACGCTTATTATGAAACTATTGTTTCATTTGCAAACGATATTAAAACTACCGAAGGCGGTATGCATGAAACAGGCTTTAAATCGGCATTAACAAAGGTTTTAAATGATTATGCAAGAAGTCATAATTTCTTAAAAGAGGCTGATTCAAACCTTTCGGGCGAAGATACAAGAGAAGGCTTGACTGCTATTATAAGCGTTAAGCTTCAGGAAGCACAGTTTGAAGGTCAGACCAAAACAAAGCTTGGAAACAGCGAAATGAGAACACTTGTTGAATCTGTATTTTCAAGTAAGCTTTCAACCTTCTTTGAAGAAAATCCCGCTATTGCAAAAACTATTATTGATAAAGCAATTTTAGCTTCCCGTGCAAGAGAAGCTGCACGAAAAGCAAGAGAAGCTACAAGAAAATCTCCGCTTGGTATGAATTCACTTCCCGGAAAGCTTACCGACTGTATTATTAAAGACCCCACAAAAACTGAAATTTATATAGTCGAAGGAGATTCGGCTGGCGGTTCTGCAAAAAGCGGAAGAGACAGTAAATATCAGGCAATACTTCCTTTATGGGGTAAAATGTTAAATGTTGAAAAGGTACGTCCTGACAAGGTTTACGGAAATGATAAATTAACTCCTGTAATTCAGGCACTCGGCACAGGTATTGGCGAGGATATGAATCTTGAAAAGCTTCGTTACGATAAAGTAGTTATAATGGCCGATGCCGATGTTGACGGTGCTCATATACAAACACTTTTACTTACTTTTTTCTTCAGATTTATGAAGCCTTTAATAGAACACGGACATATTTATCTTGCAAAGCCTCCGCTTTATAAGATTTCAAGAGGTAAAAAGGAACAGGTTGCTTTTTCAGATGAAGAAAGAGACAGAATAAGCGAAGAACTTAAAAACGGCGATGAAAATGCAAAGGTTGATATAAGCCGTTATAAAGGTCTTGGTGAAATGGACCCTGAAGAACTCTGGGAAACAACTATGGACCCGAAAAACAGAATTCTCTTAAAGGTAACTTTAGAGGATGCACAAAGAGCATCAGACCTTTTCTCGGTGCTTATGGGTGACGAGGTTGAACCGAGACGTCAGTTTATTGAAGAAAACGCCCAGTATGTTACAAACCTGGATATATAAGCGAGGTTAAATAAATATGGTTAAGAAAAAATACGAAGATTCACATTTTGAAGAGTATATTGATACTCAAACAATTGTTAATGTAGATATTGAAAAAAGAATGAAGGAAGCTTTCATAGATTATGCTATGAGCGTTATTGTAAGCCGTGCTCTGCCAGATGTAAGAGACGGTTTAAAGCCCGTTCACAGAAGAATTTTATATGCTATGAACGAAGAGCATTTAACTGTTGATAAGCCATTTTTCAAATCAGCTACCACAGTTGGTAATGTTATAGGTAGATACCACCCACACGGCGATGCTTCGGTTTATGATGCAATGGTAAGAATGGCACAGGATTTCTCGCTTCGTTATCCTTTGATTGACGGTCACGGAAACTTTGGTTCTATTGACGGCGACCCCCCTGCTGCTTACCGTTACACAGAAGCAAGAATGAGCAAGCTTTCAAACCTTATGCTTGAAAATATCGAAAAAGATATGGTTGATTTTGCTCCAAACTTTGACGAAAAAAGAAGAGAACCTGTTGTTTTGCCTACCCGTATTCCAACCCTTTTAATAAACGGCAGCTCGGGTATAGCAGTTGGTATGGCAACAAATATTCCCCCTCATAATTTAACCGAAGTTTTAAACGGTGCTATGGCTCTTATTGATAACCCCGATATTACCGTGGAAGAGCTTATGGAATATATAAAGGGACCTGACTTCCCCACCAAAGCTTCAATTATGGGAAGAAGCGGAATAAGAAGTGCATATAACACAGGTAAAGGCAAGGTTATAATCCGTGCAAAAACAGAAATTATTGAACATAAAAACGGAACATCTTCTATTATAGTTACGGAACTTCCCTACCAGGTAAACAAGAAAATGCTTGTTGAATCAATAGCAGACCTTGTAAAAGAAAAGAAGATTGAAGGCTTGCAGGATATTGAAGACCATTCCTCTGACCGTGTCGGCATCCGACTTGAAATTCAGCTTAAAAAGGATGCAAACCCGCAGGTTGTTTTAAATCAGCTTTTCAAGTTTACAAGATTGCAGGACAGCTTCTCAATAAATATGATTGCCATTGTTAACGGTAAACCCAAAATAATGGGACTTAAAGAAGTTTTAGAGCATTATGTAAAATTCCAGGGCGAAATTGTTACAAGAAGAATTAAGTTCGACCTTGACAAAGCACTGGCAAGAATGCATATATTGGAAGGCTTGCGTATTGCTCTTAGTAATATCGACGAAATTATTGCAGTAATACGAAATGCTTACGATGACGCAAAAGAACAGTTGATGGCTAAATTTGAATTTTCTGAAATTCAAGCACAGAGCGTTTTGGATATGAAACTCTCGCAATTACAAAGATTAAACGGCGAAAAAATCGAAAATGAATATGATGAGCTTTTGGAAAGAACAGAAGAATTCCGTGCTCTTTTGGCAGACGAGCATAAGCTTTATGAGCTTATTAAGGAAGAACTTTGCGAAATCCGTGACAAATACGGCGACGAAAGACTTACATCAATTGAAGCCGCAGTTACAGATATTGAAGACGAAGATTTAATCGAAGAGGAAGAATGTGTTTATACATTAACTCATTTCGGTTACATTAAGCGTCAGCCCGCAGATGTTTACAGAAGCCAAAGACGTGGCGGAAGAGGTATTGCAGGCTTAAGTACCCGTGAAGAAGATTTTGTTGAAACAATATTTACATCTTCAAGCCACTCTTATATTATGTTCTTTACAAACAGAGGCAGAGTTTACAGACTTAAAGGATACAGAATTCCTGAAGCAAGCCGTCATGCAAAGGGTACGGCTATTGTAAATCTTATTCCTTTGGAAAAAGACGAAAAAGTTACAGCTATGATAGATATAAGAGAATTTGACCACGAAAAATATCTTATTATGGCTACAAAGAACGGTATTATAAAGAAAACAAGCCTTGCAGAATACGATTCAAACCGTAAAGGCGGAAGAATTGCAATAGGCTTAAATGACGATGACGAGCTTATCCGTGCAGCAGTTGTATCGGGCGATGATAATATTATTATAAGCACATATCTTGGTATGGCTATAAGATTTAAGGATTCTGATGTTCGTCCTATGGGAAGAACGGCTCACGGCGTACGTTCAATTAACTTAAAAGAAGGCGACAAAGTTATAGGTATGTGCGTATGCGATGACGACAGCGAACTTTTAGTTGTTACAGAAGGCGGATTTGGTAAAAAGACAGTGCTTTCCGAATACAAAATACAAAACCGCGGCGGCAAAGGTATGCGTACTTATAAAATAAGCGAGCAGACAGGTAATATAGCAGGCGTTTTAACTGTAAATAATGAAGAAGATATTATGCTCATAACAAGCGAAGGTGTTATTATAAGAATGGCAGTTGCCGATATTTCAAGTATAGGCAGAAGCACTAAAGGTGTAAAAGTTATGAGACTTTCTGACGGTGTTCAGGTTGTATCTGTTGCTGCAACAGAGCACGAAGAACCTGTGGAAGAAACAGAAGAAACTTCAGAAGGCGAAACAGAAAATGTGACAACTGAGGAGGTTTAATATGATTTACCGAAGTGATGCTGGACTTTCTGACAGCGAGATTTTTAAAGCGATAAAAGAGTCGGTTGAGGGTAAAGACCTTAAAAAGGTTTTGATTTTACCCCCTGACTTTACAAGAATGTATTCGGGTGCTGGTAAAATTACCGCAATGTATTATGAAATATTAAAGGATAAGTGCGAGGTCGATATATTGCCTGCACTCGGTACGCACGAGGCTATGACAAAGGCTGAATGTACCGCATTTTTCGGCGAGGGAGTTCCTTTCGAAAAAATACTTGTTCATAACTGGAGAACAGATGTTGTAAAGCTTGGCGAGGTTCCCGCTGAATTTGTGTCAGAGGTTTCGGAAGGGCTTGTAAATAATTCAATCGACGTTGAAGTAAACCGTCTTTTAATGGACGAAAGCTACGACCTTATAATCTCGGTAGGACAGGTAGTTCCCCACGAGGTTGTAGGTATGGCAAACTATTCAAAAAACATATTTGTAGGCTGCGGCGGAAGCAGTATGATTAACAGTTCTCATATGCTTGGTGCTTTTTATGGTATGGAACGCATAATGGGTAAAGACTTTTCGCCTGTACGAAAGGTGTTTGACTATGCGCAGGAAAACTTCCTTGCAAACCGTCCCATTATGTTTGTGTTAACTGTTAATACAAGCGAGGGCGACGATGTATTTATGCACGGTCTTTATATAGGAAGCGAGCGTAAATATTTTGAAGAAGCTGTTAAAGACAGCCGTAAATATAACCTCACATTTTTAGATAAACCCATTAAAAAGGCAGTTGTATATTTAGACCCCAGAGAGTTTAAAAGCACATGGCTTGGCAACAAGGCAGTTTACCGTACCCGTATGGCAATAGAGGACGGCGGAGACCTTATAATTTTAGCACCCGCTGTTAAAAAGTTCGGCGAGGATGATGAAAATGACCGACTTATCAGAAAATACGGCTATGTTGGCAGAGAAAATATATTAAAGCTTGTAGCTGAAAACGAAGATTTAAAAGAAAATCTTTCTGTTGCAGCACATTTAATTCACGGCTCAAGCGACGGAAGATTTAATATAACCTACTGCACAAAAGAGCTTTCAAAAGAAGAAGTTTTAGGTGCAGGTTTTAACTATATGCCCTATGATGAGGCAGTAGCAAAATATCCTGCCCAAAAGCTTTCGGACGGCTACAACACATTGCCCGACGGAGAAGAAATATTCTATATAAGCAATCCTGCTTTAGGTCTTTGGGACGTAGAAGGTAAATAAAAATTTATAATAAATTTCTTTATGAAAGGACAGTAAAAATGTATAAGGACTTCATTGTAAAGGGAACAAACCCCGAAAATTACGGCGTTTATCCGAAATCGGTAAACCAAGTAGACGGAAAAAAAGTTTTTATGGCTGAAGATAACGGACAAACCGTTATTATTGCAGATGCTTCATTAGGATTTGAAGGAGAAAAATTTGAAGCAGAAGGCAAAAGCTACATAAAAGCACCTCTTTCAAATAAAAACGGTAACGTTTTAAGAAAGCTTTTTCCCTTTACAGCACCTATTTCGGTTTTAAAAAAGGAAAGAAGCTTTGGTGTAGGCGACAGACTTGGTATAGCATCCTTTGGGCATATCAAGGTTTTTGAAAAATTTGATGCTTACCCCGTTTTGGCACAGCAGTCAATAAGAGAATTAACTCTTACAAACAGAACCTATGAAGATGTTTTAGACTCTGCAAGCTTTGCAGTATTCCGCGAAGGCTTTAAAAAAGGATTTGGCGCAGATGGCGACCATTTAAAGAAACCCGAAGATGTTAAATATGCATTAGACCTCGGTTTTACCATGATTACTCTTGACTGCTCGGAATATATCGGCACAGGAATTGAAGACCTTTCGGCAGAAGAAGTAGACGCAAGATATAAAAAAGACGAAAAGCTTGAAGCAGATTACATAGGTAAAGAATTCAATATAGGCGAAGGGGTAACATTAACCTTCAGCGAAGATGAGTTTAAGAGAATTGTTTTAATCTACGGCGAAGCTGTTGAATTTGCTACAAAGATTTATAATGATTTCTTTGCAAGCGGAAAATATGATGCAGACTTTGAAATTTCGATAGACGAAACAATGACTCCCACAACACCTCTCCAGCACTTCTTTGTTGCAAACGAGCTTGTAAGACGCGGTGTTAAAATAGCAACAATGGCACCCAGGTTCTGCGGAGAGTTCCAGAAAGGTATAGATTATATAGGCGACCTTGCTCAGTTTGACAGAGAAATGCAGGTTCACGCAGTTATTGCCCGTCACTTTGGCTACAAATTAAGTATCCATTCAGGTTCAGACAAGTTTTCGGCTTTCCCCTATATCGGAAAGCACACTAAAGGAGTTTTCCATGTTAAAACAGCAGGTACAAACTGGCTTGAAGCTATGAGAGTTACCGCTTTGACAGATGCAAAACTTTACCGTGAAGTACACACCTATGCGCTTGAAGCATTTAAAGAAGCTTCAACCTACTACCATGTAACAACCGACCTTGCAAAAATCCCTGCGATTGATACATTGAGCGATGCAGAACTTCCCACACTTTTTGACCACAATGATGCACGTCAGCTTATACATATAACCTACGGTCTTATCCTTCAAAAGAAAAATGCTGACGGAAGCTTTACCTTCCGTGACAGACTCTATAAAAACTGGAAAGACAACGAAAATGCGTATGCAGATGCACTCTTAAAGCATATTGGCAGACATCTTCGTGATTTGGGAGTAGCTGAAAAATAATGGAAAGACTTATTGATCTTCATACACACTCGATTAAATCTGACGGTTCTCTTCCCCCAAGAGAGGTTATACGCTGTGCAAAAGAAAGCGGACTTTCGGCTGTTGCTCTTTCTGACCACGACACCATTGACGGTGTAAGAGAGGCTATGGACGAGGGCGAAAAGCTTGGGATAGAGGTTGTCCCTGCAATAGAGCTTTCTGCAAAATCAAAAGCGGCGGTACATATTTTGGGCTATTATATAGACCTTGACAGCAAGTTTTTGAATCAGGAGCTTGCAACGGCACGATATGTAAGAGAGCAAAGGAACAAGCAGACTGCAAAAAATCTGCAGGCGGTAGGTTTTGATGTTACAATGGAAGAAGCTTTAGCTTTAGCCCCGGGCGGACTTGTGGGCAGAGCTCACTTTGCAAAGGTAATGGTGCAAAAGGGATATGCCGAAAGTGTAAAAGATGCATTCCGCAGATTTTTGGACCCCGGAAAACCGGGTTACTGCACAGCACAGCTTTTTAGCCCTGAAGATGCAGTTCATTTAATAAAAAGGTCTGGCGGCAAGGCGTTTTTGGCACACCTTCATCAGACAAAGCTTGAAGGAGAAGAGCTTTTTAAGTTTGTTTCCCACCTTAAAGACCAGGGACTTGACGGTATTGAAGGCTATTACACAGAATACACCCCCAAAATGAACGAAGAGTACCGTGGAATAGCAAAAAAATTAGACCTTTGTCTTTCGGGCGGAACAGATTTTCACGCAGAAATGAAACCTCATATAAAAATAGGAAGAGGTCTTGGAGATTTAAAAATTCCTTATAGTGTATTAGAAAATATAAAAAATTTAAAATAAAAAGGAGCTTTAAACTATGAAAAAATCAGACATCGGACTTATAGGTCTTGCCGTAATGGGCGAAAACCTTGTTATGAACATGGAAAGCAAAGGATTTACCGTTTCTGTTTACAATCGTACAACACAAAAGGTAACAGACTTTGTTGAAGGCAGAGCAAAGGGTAAAAACATCGTTGGTACATACTCACTTGAAGAGCTTGTTGCAAGCCTTGAAAAGCCAAGAAGAGTTATGATGATGATTAAGGCAGGCAGTGCAGTTGACGCTACTATTGAAAGCTTGATTCCCCTTTTAGAAGAAGGCGACATTATTATTGACGGCGGTAACTCACACTTCCCTGACACAGCACGCAGAACGGAATATGTTGAAAGCAAAGGCCTTTTATATATCGGTACAGGCGTATCCGGCGGCGAAGAGGGTGCATTAAACGGCCCCAGCATGATGCCCGGCGGTTCTCCCGCTGCATGGGAAGCTGTAAAGCCTATTTTAACAGCTATCTGTGCAAAGGTTGAAGACGGTTCCCCCTGTTGCGACTGGGTTGGCGAAAACGGTGCAGGTCACTTTGTAAAAATGGTACATAACGGTATCGAATACGGCGATATGCAGCTTATTTGCGAAGCTTACCAGTTAATGCGTGATTACCTTGGTATGACTGCAGACGAAATGCACGAAGTTTTTGCTGAGTGGAACGAAACAGAGCTTGACAGCTATCTTATAGAAATTACCCGTGACATTTTAGGCTACAAGGATACAGACGGTGCTCCCATTGTTGACAAAATTCTTGACACCGCAGGTCAGAAGGGTACAGGTAAGTGGACAGGTATTGCAGCACTTGACGAGGGAGTTCCTCTTACACTTATCGGAGAAGCAGTTTTCTCAAGATGCTTAAGTGCAATCAAAGAAGAAAGAGTTGAAGCTTCTAAAATCTTAACAGGCCCCACACCTAAATTTGAAGGCGACAAGGCTGCATTTATAAATGATATTAAGGATGCACTTTTTGCAGCAAAAATAGTATCCTATGCACAGGGCTACACACTTATGCGTTCAGCAGCTAAAACCTACGGCTGGAACTTAAACTACGGCGGAATCGCTTTGATGTGGAGAGGCGGGTGTATTATAAGAAGCGTATTCTTAGGCAAAATTAAGGATGCGTTTGACAAAAATCCTGAACTTACAAACCTTCTTTTAGACCCCTACTTCAAGGAAATTATTGAAAAGGCACAGGCCGGCTGGAGAAGAGTATGTGCAAAGGCTATGGAAAACGGAATCCCCGTACCTGCTATGACAACAGCTCTTTGCTACTATGACGGATACCGTTGTGCAAATCTCCCCGCAAACCTCCTGCAGGCACAGCGTGACTATTTCGGTGCTCACACTTATGAAAGAGTTGATAAAGCACGCGGCGAGTTCTTCCACACAAACTGGACAGGTTTAGGCGGAAACACTGCTGCTACAAACTACACAGTTTAATTTAAGAAAGGGACATAAAAATGATTAAGTTAAAAGAAAATTGCAAATATTCACTCGTAGTTCCTACAAGTATGGGTGTAAGAATAAGCCCCGCTTCAGGTCAGCCTGTTGGTTCTACCGATACATTCTTTATGCAGGCAACAAGTGCTGAAACCAATGTTGCAAGCATAGCTTCATATTTAGGCCTTCCCGTAAAAGTTTTAACAACCTTTGTAAAAGGCAGTCCTATTGCTAAATTTATAAAGTCAAACCTCCGTTCAAGAGGTATGGATTTTGAAGGTAAGGAAGTAGAACAAGGTAACCCCTGGGGCTACCGCCATCAGTTCAATATTGCTGACAGCGGATACGGCTCAAGAGGTCCCAGAGTATTAAACGACCGTGCAGGCGAAGTTGGCAGAACACTTAATGTAGCTGATTTTGACCTTGAAAGAATTTTCGGACAGGAAGGAGTACAGATAGTTCATCTTTCGGGTCTTATTGCGGCACTCTCGCCCGATACAGGAAAATTCTGTCTTGAAATTGCAAGAGCTGCTAAAAAGTACGGCACAGCAATTTCGTTTGACTTAAACTACCGTGCTTCCTTCTGGGAAAACAGAGAAGAAGAACTTCGTGCAATCTTTACAGAAATTGCAAGCCTTTCTGATATTCTGGAAGGCAACGAAGAAGATTTCCAGCTTTGCCTTGGCATAAAAGGTCCTGAAGCAGGCGGTAAGGGTCTTGCTTCAAAGATTGACGGATTTAAAGGTATGATTAGCATTATAAAGGAAAAGTTCCCCAGTGCATCAGTATTTGCTACAACCTTGCGTGAAGTTAAAAATGCAAATACTCATCTTTGGGGTGCAATTATGCTTGCAGGCGACCAGTGGCAGGTAGTTGAACCCAGAGAAATCCATGTTCTTGACCGTATAGGCGGCGGCGACGGATTTGTTGGCGGTCTTTTATACGGCATATTAAAGGGATTTGATTACGAAAAATGCTTACAGTTTGGCTGGGCAAGCGGAGCTCTTGCTACAACCTTCTTAACAGACTACGCACAGCCTGCTGATGAAGAACAGGTTTGGAGCGTTTGGAGCGGAAACGCACGAGTAAAGAGATAAAAAATATGAAAACCGTTGTAATAACAGGCGGTGCAAAGGGTATAGGTGCGGCATTGTGCCGCACCTTTGCCAAGCATTCGTATAATGTTTTAATAAACTATAACACCTCAAAGGAAAAGGCAGAAGAACTTGCAAAAGAACTTGGTGCAAAAACCTTTTGTGCAGATGTGTCGGACACAGAAAGTGCAAAAAGGCTTATTGAGTATGCCATAAAAACCTTTGGAGGAATTGATGTCCTTATAAATAATGCAGGTATATCCGAAAGAAAGCTTTTTTCGGATATTACAGAAGAAGACTGGGACAGAATGTTTTTAGTTAACACAAAATCTGTTTACAACACCTGCCACGCAGCAATGGAGACTTTTATCCATAAAAAGCAAGGAAAAATAATAAACATTTCCTCAATGTGGGGACAGGTAGGTGCATCCTGCGAAGTACACTACTCGGCATCAAAAGCGGCGGTTATAGGCTTTACCAAGGCGCTTGCACAGGAGCTTGCACCGTCGGGCATAACTGTAAATGCTATTGCCCCCGGGGCAGTTAATACTGATATGATGCACGACTTAACAGAAGAAGAAATAAAAGACTTTTGTAACGAAACACCGCTCGGAAGACTCGGCACCCCCGAGGAAATTGCTGATGCGGCACTTTATCTTGCAAATGCAGAGTTTATAACAGGTCAGGTTTTAGGCATAAACGGAGGAATTGTAATATGAGCACCATTGCAGCCGTATCAACAGCACCGCAGGCAGGTGGTATAGCAATAATAAGAATAAGCGGACCCGATGCAGAAAAAATAGGCGATAAAATTTTTGCTGGCAAAGATTCTCTTTTAAAGGTTCAAACACATCTTATGCAGTACGGCAAGGTGTTTGATAAAGAAGGAAAGCTTATCGACAAGGCACTTTGTGTTGTTATGCGCGCACCGCGTTCTTTTACAGGAGAAAATACGGTTGAAATACATGTGCACGGCGGCAAGGTAGTTTCTCAAAAGGTACTTGAGGCGGCAATACACAAGGGTGCAGAGCTTGCTATGCCGGGCGAATTTACAAAGCGTGCATTTTTAAACGGAAAAATGGATTTAACAGAAGCGGAAGCCGTTGCCGATATTATAAATTCTGAAACTGACAGGGCATTATATGCGGCGGCAAACCAGCTTGACGGAAAGTTATCAGGCGAGATAAACAGAATAAGAAATTTACTTTTAAACGTATCGGCAAGGCTTAATGTAAGTGCCGATTATCCGGAAGAGGATATTGATTTTAAGGAATCGGAATTTTTTAAGGAAGAGCTTTTACTTGTTAAAAATCAGCTTTCAAAGCTTTTAAAAACGGCGGCAGACGGAAAAATTATCCGTGACGGAGTATCGTGCGCACTTATAGGAAGACCGAATACAGGTAAATCCTCGCTTATGAATGCTCTTTTGGGAGAAAAAAGAGTAATAGTTACCGATGTAGCAGGAACAACAAGAGATGTTGTTGAAGAAAGATTAAACATTAACGGAGTAATGTTTGTGCTTTCGGATACTGCGGGGATACGCGAGGGCGAAGGAGAAGCCGAAAAAATAGGAATAGCTCTTTCGGAAGAAAAAATGAAAAAAGCAGATATTTGTGTTTTAGTTCTTGACGGCACTAATATAACAGACGAGGACACAGATTTAATAGAGAAAACCAAGGATAAAAAACGTATAATCCTTTTAAATAAATGCGATAAAGAAGGTTTTGACGCAAACTTTGACGGAATAAGAGTTTCGGCAAAGACAGGGGAAGGACTTGACAGATTAAAGGAAGAGCTTATAGATCTTTCGGCGGTTGATTCTCTTACCGAAAGCGAAAAAGTGAGAATTACTAATTTAAGGCAGGAGGAAGCTGTAAAAAGGGCGCTTGAGCAGACTTCTTTGGCTTTAGAAACATTAGAGAACGGATTTCCGCCTGATCTTGCCGCAATAGATGTTGAAAATGCGGCAGCTTCTTTAGGCGAAATTATAGGAATGACAGTATCAGACGAAATAATAGACAAAATCTTTTCGGAATTTTGTTTAGGTAAATAGAGGTTTTTTTATGACATACAATGCAGGAAAATTTGATGTAGCAGTAGTAGGAGCAGGCCACGCGGGATGCGAGGCGGCAATAGCGGCTGCAAAAATGGGTGTAAAAACGGTAGTATTTATGATGAGCCTTGACAGGGTTGCCAATATGGCGTGCAATCCCACAATAGGAGGTACATCAAAAGGACACCTTGTTCGTGAAATAGATGCCCTGGGCGGTACTATGGGCAAAGCTACTGACGAAACATTTATTCAATCAAGAATGTTGAACACAGGCAAAGGCCCCGCCGTGCATTCACTTCGTGCGCAGGCAGATAAGTGGGCATACTCGCTTGAAATGAAAAAAAGACTTGAAGCGGAAGAAAAACTGGAAGTACGTCAGGGTGAAGTAGTAGAGGTAACCGCTGAAGACGGACATATAACAGGTGTTGTTACCGAAACGGGTGCTTTTTTTGAAGCAAAAGCCGTAATTATTGCAAGCGGAACATATTTGGGAGGCAAAATTATAGTTGGCGAGCATAGTCATCACGGCGGACCCGACGGAATGTTCCCTGCCGACAGGCTTACCGATTCGTTGCGTGAGCTTGGGGTTGAGCTTATGCGTTTTAAAACGGGTACACCGCCCAGAATAAGCAGAAAAACTGTTGATTTTTCAAAAATGGAAGAACAGAAGGGCGATGACGAAATAACTCCCTTCTCATTTGAAACCACAAAAGAGCTTGAAAATAAGGAATCCTGCTATCTTACATATACGAACGAAAAAACTCACGAGATTATAAGACAAAACTTGCACCGCGCACCAATGTATAGCGGGCAGATAAACGGTGTAGGCGCAAGGTATTGCCCCTCAATTGAGGATAAGGTAGTAAGATTTGCCGAAAAAAACCGACACCAGATTTTTATTGAGCCTATGGGTCTTTCAAGTGATGAAATGTATGTGCAGGGACTTTCTACCTCGATGCCCGAGGATGTTCAGCTTAAGATGCTTCATTCCATCGAAGGGCTTGAAAACTGCAAAATGATGAGAACAGGTTATGCAATAGAATATGAATGCTGTAACCCCTTGCAACTTAAGGCAAGCCTTGAGTTTAAAAATATAAAGGGACTTTTCGGTGCAGGTCAGTTTAACGGTACATCGGGATATGAGGAAGCTGCAGCACAAGGTCTTATTGCGGGAATAAATGCTGCAAGACTTGTGCAAGGCAAAAGCGAAATTACCGTTGCAAGAGACGAAGGATACATTGGCGTTTTAATAGATGACCTTGTAACCAAAGGCACAAACGAGCCTTACAGAATGATGACATCCCGTGCCGAATACAGGCTTTTGCTCCGTCAGGACAATGCCGATGAGAGATTGACCGAAAAAGGCTACGAAGCGGGTCTTATATCAGAGGAAAGATACAACAACTTTTTACAAAAGCAAAAAGAGATCAAAAAAGAGATTGAAAGGCTTGAAAAAACCTCTGTTCCCCCCACAGACGAGCTTAATGCCATTTTAAAAGAAGCAGGAAGCGAGCCGCTTACAACTGGTATCCGCCTTGCAGACCTTTTAAGAAGACCGAATATTACATATAAAAGCCTTGAGGCAGTTGACAAAGAAAGACCTTCGCTTTCAAGAGCGGTAGCAGAGCAGGCAGAAATAAAAATAAAATATGCAGGATATATAAAAAGACAAAGAGCAGCTGCCGAGCAGTTTGCAAAAATGGAATCCAAAAAAATTCCCGACGATATAAACTATGATGATGTAAGCGGTCTTCGTATAGAGGCACGCCAAAAGCTTTCGGCGCAACGACCTGAAAATTTGGGCAGAGCATCAAGAATATCGGGCGTTTCCCCTGCCGATATCGCAGTCTTGATGGTTTATATGGAAAGAAGAAAGTAAAAGATATTCATATATGAATACACAAAAAGGTCACAGCAAAAAGCTGTGACCTTTTTACATACTAAAAATATCATCCTCTTTGTTTAACAAAAATTCTTTCCATAATAACTGCAGCTTCGGCACGGGTGGTATACGAAAGTGGATTTAATGTGCCGTCGGCGTTACCCTTTATAAGTCCCGACCCTATCATTGCGCAAACGTGCTCTTTTGCATAATCTGCAACAAGGTTTGCATCGGGGAACGAAGAAAGGTCAAAACTGGAATCAAGCCTCATAGCTCTGGATATTATTGTCATTAAATCCTGCCTTGTTATAGGCTCTTTAGGTGCAAACTTGTTGTCACCAATGCCGTTTAAAATTCCAAGCTCTTTACCTATTGCAACCTCTCTTGCATAGTCGGAATAAGGGGTTACATCGTCAAAGTTTGTTGAGGGTGTATGCTTTATACCGAGAGTTCTTATCAGGAAAAGAGCAAGCTCCCCTCTTGTTATAAATGTTGCCGGCTCAAAGGTTACATCGGTTTTTTCGTTTACAAACCCCTTTGCGTCAAGACGGTTTATAGCATCCTTTGCCCAAGGATAAGCTTCCAGATCTTCATAGTTATGAACGGGAATGGTTTGCGCTTCAACATTTTTATCGTAGTTGAATTTATATGTTACGCAGGCACCCTTTCTTAAGGAAACGCAAAACTCGTTGTTTTGGTTTATTTCTCCGGTGCAGTCTGTAACATCGCCAAATAAAGCTTGGGGAGTTCCTTTTGCAAAGTCAACAGGAATTTCGGCTTTTTCGGTGTCAAGATGGTCTCGGTTAAGTATATCCACATAAACATTTTTTCTGTCTGTGTAAACTGTGTACCATATATCAGAAGTTTCGGAAGTATCCGAGGCTAAAATGTCAAATTTTTCGTTTTTGTAAACATTGAATGCCCATTCTGGCTCGCCCGAATTGCTGAAAGAGGCAAGACCTTCTGTTAATTCCTTGCTCTCTAAAATTCCCGAGCACTCAAAATATGCAATGCCATCAGCCTTTGTCATTAAAGACTGGTAGAACATATGGCGCACCTCTTCTGTTATGGGCAGATAATTACCCCAATCAAAGGTTTGCAAAACAGAGTAAACAGGCTTGTTATGATGTTTTCTTGAAAGGTCTTCGGCATATTTTACACATTTTGAAACATAGGTTGAATATGGGGAAATATTAGCAGGATACGGGTCTATCCCCAAAATATCAACACATTTCATATCCGCTTCATAAAGAGCAGTAGCAGTAGAAGCTTCAATAAGATATATGGGATGATTTTTGTCTATATCTCTTATAATGCGGTAAGCATCCTTTAAAAGCTCAACAGGGTTTGCAAGCTGGGCTGGCTCGTCCTGAACCGCGTATGAGAAAATTGCGGGATGGTCTTTTATGCTTTCAACACACGCTTTAAGCTCGGAACTGTAAACAGAGCAGGGAAGGGCATTGGAAAAAAGTGCTACCGAACAGTAAAGCCCTTCTGCCCATGCGGCGTCAAGCTGTGATTTTAAAATATCAACATTTCTTGTGTGACCTATGGTTAAAACGTTTACTCCTATCTCTTTGGCAAGATTTATAGAAAGAGGGTTTGCAGAGCCTGCATTTAATGTGAGCGCATTTAAAACATTTCCGTTATCTTCTACCCATTGCCCCTTTTCGTTTAAATGGGTAGGTCTGTCGTAATATATTATTTCTTGTTTTGCAGTTCCTTTCGGTCTTGGCCCTTCGTAAATTATTGATTCCAAAACAAACCGTTCCCCGTATTTTGGAGAAAGGTCGTGGGTTTTAAATTCTATAACCTCTGTTTTGGGAATAGGAGAAAAGGATTTTGTAAAAACAACGTCATTTTCATCATTTTTTATGTTAAAAACGAGTTTACTGCTTTTAAATTGAGAAGCCTCTTTTGCAGTATTTATTGTAACAAAACCGCCTTCCCAGTCGGTGTAGTAAAAAAATTCGTCAGAAGAAATTTCTGAATACGCCATATCACTAATCTGTGTAAGACAAATGTCGTCAACATAAATATTTTCAAGATTTGCACGAAATTCTATGGTCACTTTTGAAGAGTGTGCAGGCACAGTGAAGGTGCACGAATATTCGTACCACTGACCTTCGGGGATGGTTTTTACAGGGTCAAAAAACGGCTGGTAGGAAGAAAATTTAGACCCCTTTTCATTATAAAAAGAAAATATGGGAGAAAATGCGCCAAGCTTTGGAGCCAAAAGCATAAGGTCCAGCTTATAAGATGCCGTTGGCAAAAGGTTTTTAAGTGTTTGGCTTACCGAAATATATGTTCCCTTTCCTCCAATACAAAGCGACTGCTTGCCCGAAAACCTCTGGTTTGTTACCGAATAAACATTTGGAGGGGTTGCCCATCCTTTAAGCGCTCCGCTTGAAGATACATCTTCAAACCCTCCGTTTGTAATAAGAGGTTCTTCTTTTGCACTAAAACAGGGGACGGACAAAGCACATAAAAAACATAAAATAAGGAATACCGATATAGCTTTTTTCATTTTCCCATAAATCCTTTCTTATAAAACCGAAACATTTTCGTTGCCAAAAAGGTTTTTAACCGAGTTTAAAAACACTTCCGAAACCGAAACCTTTTTATCGGGGAAGATTTTTTTGCCGTTATATTCAAAACAAATAGATTCTGTTCCCAAACTTTTTTTAACAAGAATGTTTAAATCGTCGAGCCGATATACACTTTCATCGTTTAAGGTTATTGTAAGAGTTTTTCCTTCCGACTTGTAAAGAGAAGTAATTTCTCTTGCTAAAAGCTTTGGCTCTTCGTCTTCTCTGGAGCTTATTGTGCCCGTTATTTTTACTGGCAAATCAAGATTTAACACCTGTTCGCTTGCCTGAAGTACTTTAGGGAAGATTATAACTTCCATACTGCTTGCCATATCTTCTATATTTGCAAACGCCATAATTGCATTTGATTTTGTGGTTTTGTTTTTGCGGGAGGATATAATTCCTGCAACAGTTACCTCTACCCCATCGCGGTAAGGAGAAAGCTCGTCTGCCTCCACAATATCGTGGATGGGAGTAACAGAAAGATATTCTAAAGTTTCTCTGTACTCGTCAAGCGGATGCCCCGAAAAATAAATACCCAGAGATTCTTTTTCCATTTCAAGTATCGTTTTATGAGGGAATTCTTCAATTTGCGGATAAGAATCGGCAGTTATTTCGTTTTCGGCTTCTCCAAACAGGGAAAGCTGACCTTCTATATTCTGTCTTCTTGAAAGAGTGTTGCGTTCAAGAATAGATTCGTAAACAGAAAGCATCGCCGAGCGGGGTTTTCCAATAAAGTCCATTGCTCCGCTTTTTATAAGTCCTTCAAGAGAACGCTTATTTAAATCGGAATCGCAAAGACGTTCTATAAAATCAGAAAGTGAAGAAAATTTGCCGTTTTTTGCCGCACATTCAACTGCATCAGCAAAATTTTTGCCCACGTTTCGTATTGCGCCAAGTCCAAAACGGATTGTATCTTCACAAACCGAAAAGCCGTAACGGCTGTAATTTACATCGGGCGGAAGAATTTTTATTCCGTTTTTCTCGCACTCGGAAACATAAGCCGAAATTTTTGGAGCGTTATTTATAACACTGTTAAAAAGAGCCGCCATAAAATATTTTCGGTAAAAGCATTTTAAGTATGCCGTCTGGTATGCCAAAACTGCATAAGCCGCTGCGTGAGATTTGTTAAAGGCATACTTTGCAAAATCTATCATTTCATCGTAAATGGCATTTGCATCTTCTGCCGAGCCGCCTCGTTTGGTTACACCCTCAACAAAAACTACACGTTCCTTTTCCATTACGTCGATTTTCTTTTTACTCATGGCACGGCGAATCATATCAGCCTGCGCAAGAGAGTATCCTGCAAGAGTTTGCACTATCTGCATAACCTGCTCCTGATAAACTATACAGCCGTATGAAACGTCTAAAATATCCTTTAAAAGAGGATGGCGGTAGGTTATTTGCGACGGATTTTGTTTATTTTTTATATATCTTGGTATCTGGTCCATGGGTCCTGGTCTGTAAAGAGCAATACCCGCTATAATATCTTCAAGGCTTTGGGGCATAAGCTCCTTCATAAACGCTTTCATACCCGCACTTTCAAGCTGGAACACGCCTGCCGTTTCGCCGCGGGAAATAAGCTCAAAAACTTCGGGGTCATCATAGGTCAGATTTTCTATATCTATTTTTATATTGTCTTTTGCCGCCATATCAATAGTATCGCGGATAATGGTAAGGTTACGAAGACCCAAAAAGTCCATTTTTAAAAGACCGAGTCTTTCTAAAGTTACCATTGTAAACTGGGTTGTTACAACCTCGTCATTTTTTTGAAGAGGAACATATTCTGATACCGCACGGTCGGAAATAACAACGCCTGCTGCGTGTGTTGACGCGTGACGGGGCATACCTTCAAGGTTTAAAGAAATATCAATAAGCTCGTGTATTTTGGGATCGGAAGAATAAAGCTCCGAAAGCTTTGGAGAAACCTTTAAAGCTTCTGTAAGAGTTATATTCAAAGTGTTTGGCACAAGCTTTGCAACCATATCAGCCTCGGCATAAGCAATGCCAAGGGCACGTGCAACGTCTCTTATAACTCCCTTTGCCGCCATTGTACCAAAGGTTATTATTTGCGAAACCCTTTCTTTCCCATATTTTCTTATAACATAGTCAATAACCTCCTGCCTGCGTTCGTAGCAGAAGTCAATATCAATATCGGGCATGGTAATACGCTCGGGATTTAAAAATCTTTCAAAGAACAGGTCAAACTTTAAAGGGTCAATGTTTGTGATTCCAAGAGAATATGCAACTATACTGCCAGCTGCCGAGCCTCTGCCCGGACCTACCATTATGCCGTGGGTTTTTGCAAAGTTTACAAAATCCCATACAATTAAAAAGTAGTCGGTAAAGCCCATGGAGTTTATCATATCAAGCTCGTAATCAAGGCGTTTTTCTGCTTCTTCATTATCTTTATAGCGTTTATTTAAGCCGTCAAGACAGAGAGCGTGCAAATATTCTTTTGCTTCTCTTCCTTCGGGCAGTTCAAATTTTGGTAAAAGACGTTTGCCGAATTCGAATTCCACATTGCATCTTTCGGCAATTTTTTGGGTGTTTTCCAAAGCTTCGGGGGCGTATGGGAAAAGAGCAGACATTTCCTCTTCGCTTTTTAAATAAAACTCTTCGCCTTCAAAACGCATACGGTCGGCTTCGTCAACAGTTCTTGCCGTTTGTATGCACAAAAGAATGTCCTGAAACTTTGCGTCTTCCCTTTCAATATAGTGAACGTCGTTTGTTGCAACAAGCGGAATATCAAGCTCTTTTGACATTTTGCAAAGAAGCGGATTTATCTTTTTCTGTTCAGCAATGCCGTGGTCCTGAAGCTCTAGAAAGAAGTTTCCGTTACCGAAAATATCTCTGTATTCCAAAGCCTTTTTGCAGGCTTCGTCGTATTTATCGTGGACTAAAAGTCTTTGCACATCACCCGCAAGGCAGGCAGAAAGAGCAATTATCCCTTCGCTGTGACCTTTAAGTAAGTTGCAGTCAATTCTGGGCTTATAGTAAAAGCCTTCGGTAAAGCCTGCCGAAACTATTTTTATAAGATTTTTATAGCCTGTTTCATTTTCTGCAAGCAAAACAAGGTGCCCTATATATCCTTCGCCTCTGCCCCCCTGCTTTGCAAATCGGTCGGGACAGGTGTAAACTTCGCAACCTATAATAGGCTTTATTCCCGCTTCTTTTGCCGCATCATAAAAGTCTATGACGCCATACATAACGCCATGGTCAGTTATTGCAAGATGTGTCTGCCCTAAATCTTTTGCTCTTTGGCAAAGCTTTTTAATGTTGCAGGCACCGTCAAGCAGGCTGTATTCGGTATGAACATGAAGATGTGTAAAACCGCTCATTTTAAACCTCCCCATATTTCGATAATTTTTTTGAGTCTGTGATTTACGCCCGAACGCGAGAGCACGGGCGAAAGCATTTGCCCAAGCTCGGACAAAGAAGCTTCGGGGAATTCTTCCCGAAGGTTTGCCAAAACCTTAAGATTTTCGGGCAATGTTTCAAACTTTTTGGCATCCCTCAAGCCTTGTATAGCTTCGCGTTGCAGTATGGATGCATTTACAGTTTTGTCAATATTTCCCAGCTCGCAATTCCTTCTCCTGTTTATGTTGTTGCGCTTTTCCTTTAAAATTCTTATGTTCATAAATTCCATAAGATTATTGTGCGCACCTGTTATATTTATAAGGTCTTCTATCTGATTTGCACCGCTGAAATATAAAACATAGGACGATTTTCGTTTGGTGCAATGTGCTTGTAGTGAAAAAAGATTTAAAAGCTCTGAAAAGGAATCGCTTATAGCCTTATGTCTTGTAACAAATTCAAAGTGGTATACTTTTTCGGGGTTTGAAATGGTACCTCCGCCCAAAAAAGCACCTTTTACAAAGGCTTTACGGCAACATTCGTTTTTGAAAAAGTTTTGAGAGATGCGGAATATGTGAACATTTTTTTCTCTGTCAATAAAACGAAGGGTGCGTAAAAGATTTTGAGCGTTATCCAAAGTAGCACAATAAAGGTCCGAGCCTGCCGCACCCGAAATTTTTTTAAAAACGGCATCGGGAAAGCCTGCACTTTTCAAAAGGAATGCCGCTCTTTGTGCAGTTGAAATACTTTCGGTTGTAAGACGCAGAGAAACACAATCTTCAGAAGAAATAAGTGTTCCACAAAAAGCGGCAATGCCAGCAAGCTCGGCAATGTCGCAACAGGATTTTCTGTTATTTAATCTCGCAAGTTCTTTTTTTATATCGGATGAAAAAGACATACTACTCCTTGTAAAAGGGAGTTGTAAAAAATATTTACAACTCCTTTGTTTCACATGTGTTTAATTACTTTATAACGTCGATGCCCGCCATATAAGGACGAAGAGCTTCGGGAACTGTTATTGAGCCGTCAGCGTTCTGGTAGTTTTCCATAATAGCTGCAACAGTTCTTCCAACTGCAACGCCCGAGCCGTTAAGAGTGTGAACAAAACGAGCTTTGCCTGTTTCTTCGTCTCTGTAACGGATACCTGCTCTTCTTGCCTGGAAGTCTTCAAAGTTTGAACAGGATGAAATTTCAACATATCTGCCGTAACTTGGCATCCAAACTTCTATATCGTATTTCATGGCTGCAGTAAATCCAAGGTCGCCAACACAGATTTTAACAACTCTGTAAGGAAGTCCGAGTCCCTGCAAAACTGTTTCTGCATCACGGGTAAGTTTTTCGAGTTCTTCGTATGAATCTTCAGGACGAGTAAACTTAACAAGCTCTACCTTGTTGAACTGGTGCTGACGGATAAGACCTCTTGTGTCTCTGCCCGCACTGCCTGCCTCTGCACGGAAGCAAGCCGAGTATGCAGCGTGCTTTATGGGAAGGTCTTCTGGGTTTAAGATGCTTTCTCTGTAAAGGTTTGTAACAGGAACTTCGGCAGTAGGAATAAGGAAGTATTCTGTATCGGTTACCTTAAAAGCATCTTCTTCAAATTTGGGAAGCTGACCCGTGCCAACCATGCTGTTTCTGTGTACCATATAAGGAGGTAAAATTTCGGTGTAGCCGTTTTCGGTGGTGTGTTTGTCGAGGAAATAGCTTATAATTGCTCTTTCAAGTCTGGCACCTGCACCGCGGTAAACGGTAAAACGGGCACCTGTGATTTTGCTTGCCGAAGCAAAGTCCAAAATATTGAGGTTTTCGCCTAAAGTCCAGTGTTCCTTCGGTTCAAAGTCGAATTTTGTCGGTTCGCCGTATTTTCTTATTTCAACGTTATCCTCATCAGTATCGCCGTCGGGAACTGTGGGATTGGGAATATTTGGAATTGTGAGCATTTGTGCACGAAGAGCCTCTTCAACTTCACGAAGTTCTGCGTCAAGTCCCTTTATTTCGTTTGAAATAGATTTCATTTCTTCAAAAACTGCCGAAACATCCTGACCTGCCTTTTTCATTTCGGGGATTTTTTTCGAAACTTCGTTCTGATGAGCCTTAAGCTGTTCTGCACGGTATAAAATCTCACGGCGGCGTTCATCTGTCTGCAAAACCTTGTCAATATCAACATTTTCTTTTCTGCGGGCAAGGGCAGCACGAACTTTCTCGGTTTCTTCACGGATTATTTTGATGTCTAACATTTAAAATTCCTTCTTTCTATGTTAATTCAATTTTCTGCTTAAAGTATCGTAAAGGGTTTTAAGATTTGAGGTAAGAACTTCGGGCTTTACTGTTTCTAAAGCTTTTTTAGCTCCCGAATAATTACCTGCATTTAAAAGCTTTTCCGCTTCAAGTATAGCTTCTGCCGAGGCGGAATAGCTTGTTTTTTCGACTTCCAGAACATCTATTTTTTCGTTTAAGGATTTTATAGTTTCGGAAAGTGCCGAAATCTGTGATTCTTTTGCCGAAAGGGTTTGTGCCATTTCGTTAAGCATTTCGGAGTTGTGCTGAAAGGTTTCTTTTGCATCGTCACGGAACTCCAGATGCTGACTTCCTGCAAGAGCAACAAATAAAATAAGAGCAAATGCGGCAGCAAAAAGAATAATTGTATATGTCCAGAAAAATTTAATTTTGCTTTTATCCATAGTTACCTCTCTATAACAGAAAGAATTCTGTTCAAATCATCTGTGCCGTAGTATTCAATCTCGATTTTACCCTTTTTTGCTCCGTGGGTAATTTTAACCTTTGTGCCAAGCTTGCCTGCCAAAGATTCTGCAACAACCTGAATATTTTCGTCTGGGACTTTGGGAGTGCGCGGTTTAGGGTCTTTTTGCGAGGCAAGCCTTTCAAGCTCGCGAACCGAAAGATTTTCTTTTATAACAAGCTCTGCAAGCTTTAAACGCTTTGATTCTTCGGGAACCGAAAGAAGCGCACGGGCATGTCCTTCAGAAAGGTCGCCGTCCAAAACAAGTTTTTCAAGCGTGGGCGACAAAGAAAGAAGTCTTAATGTGTTTGCAATGGCGGAACGGCTTTTTCCAACCTTTTCGCTTATTTGCTCCTGTGTTAAGTTAAAAGCATCCATAAGGGCACGGTAACCCTTTGCTTCTTCAATTGGATTTAAGTCCTCGCGCTGAAGATTTTCAACTAAAGCAACTTCCATCTTCTGTTGCTCGTCATAGCTTCTTATAACTACGGGGATTTTTTTAAGACCTGCAAGCCTTGCAGCACGCCAACGGCGCTCCCCTGCAATAATCGTATAAAAGTTTTCGTGACTTTTTGTAACTATAATTGGTTGTATAACGCCATGCTTTTTAATTGAATCAGCCAAAACTTCAAGCTGCGTTTCGTCAAAATACTTTCTCGGTTGTTCGGGGTTTGGCTCAACTTCAAAAATTTCAAGCTCGGTTACAGCTTCCTTTTCCTCCAAAACAGGCTTGGGAGAAGAAGAAACAGAATCGTTAAAAAGGGCATCAAGTCCTTTTCCAAGACCGCCTTTAATCATTTTCCTTTCTCCTTTCCATAATTTCGTCGGCAAGGTCTGCATAGCTTTCTGCACCTCTGGATGCAGGGTCATACACCGTTATTGGTTGCCCAAAACCGGGAGCCTCAGAAAGGCGTACGTTTCGGGGGATAATGGTTTTATATACCTTGTCAGGGAAAAACTTTTTAACTTCATCTACAACTTGAATTGCAAGGTTTGTCCTTGCATCAAACATTGTAAGCAAAACGCCTTCTATTTCTATGTCGGGATTTAAAACCTTTTTAACTCTTTTAATGGTAGCCATAAGCTGGCTTAAACCTTCCAAAGCGTAATATTCACACTGAATAGGCATTAAAACCGAATCACTTGCAGCAAAAGCGTTAATTGTAACAAGACCTAAAGAAGGAGGACAATCGATAAAAATATAATCATATTCCTCTTTAACCTGCTCCAGAGCCGTTTTTAAAAGATATTCACGTCCCATTACGGGTACAAGCTCAACCTCTGCGCCTGCCAAAGCGGTATTTGCAGGACATACCGAGAGATTGCGATAATCTGTTTTAATAACAGTTTCCGAAAAAGGAGTCTGGTCTATAATAACATTGTAGATTGTTTTTTCAAGGTTGCGGCTATCAACCCCTACTCCGCTTGATGCGTTACCCTGAGGGTCTAAATCTATCAGCAAAACCTTATGACCGAGTTCTGCTACACAGGCAGCAAGATTAACTGCGGTGGTTGTTTTACCTACGCCGCCCTTTTGGTTTGCGACCGATATAATTCTTGACATAAAACCTGTCCTTTCTTTTAAATGGAAAGCTTATGGATTATTCTGCCATAAGCAAAAATACTTGCCAAGCAAGACTAACTGTTTATATTATACCACAACTTTCAAGTTTTGCAATAGAAAATATGTGTTTCACGTGAAACATTTTGCAAAAACTTTCAACATTGTTTCACGTGAAACAAAAAAGAGCGGCCTTCGTTATGCACATAAGTTTTCAACACTTATGGAAAAGTGTGTGGACTTATTAAGGTTACAATCTTTGCGACGTCAGGGAAACTAAAATCCTGATTTGTATCACAGGAACAAAGGGTTTGAAAAGGGAATTTCTGAAATTTATACGAAAAACTGGTAATACGCTCGATTTTCAGTAATGATTACTGTTAATTATGGTTCACTTTTTAAAAAAACATTGCAAAACGAGGAAAAATAAAGTATAATAGGAAGAAACAGAAGAAAATAAAAGGAGACAGTATATGTCAACGGCAAAGGTTTTTTCCTGCGGACTTACAGGAATAAACGGTTTTATTACCGAGGTTGAAGCTGATGCTTCGGGCGGACTCCCCTCTTTTGATATTGTGGGACTTCCCGATACCGCGGTAAAAGAAGCAAAGGAACGTGTGCGTGCAGCAATAAAAAATTGCGGATACACACTTCCTTCAAAGAAATATACTTTAAATCTTGCCCCTGCGAGAATAAGAAAAGAAGGAACTCACTTTGACCTTCCTATTGCGGTGGCAGTTTTGGCGTGCACAGAGCAGTGCAAAAAAACAGAAGATTATGTTTTAATAGGCGAGCTTTCGCTTGCAGGAGAAGTAAGACCTGTACGAGGTATTCTTCCTATGGTAACAGACGCTTTGAAGGAAGGATTTAAAAAGTTTATCCTTCCATTTGATAATGCAGAAGAAGCGGCACTTTCAGGGGCAGAGGTTTTTGGAGTAAAAACTTTGGCAGATGCAGTAAACTTTATAAAAGAAGACCTTGAAATTGCACCGCAAGAATGCAATATAGAAGACATTTTTAATCAAAACAGAGAATATGAGGTTGATTTTTCCGAGGTTCATGGACAGGAGAATGTAAAGCGTGCCGTAGAAATTGCGGCAGCGGGAGGACATAATCTTTTAATGGTGGGAGCACCAGGGTCAGGCAAGAGTATGATAGCAAAAAGAATTCCCACAATTTTGCCCGAAATGAGCGTAGAAGAAGCCATTGAAGTAACAAAAATTTACAGTACGGCAGGGATTTTGCCCGATGGAAAGCCCCTTGTAACTCAAAGACCTTTCAGGGCGCCGCATCACACGGTATCGGCACCTGCACTTGCTGGAGGAGGAAATTCGGCAAAACCCGGCGAGCTTTCTCTTTCACACAACGGAGTATTATTTTTAGACGAATTACCTGAATTTTCGCGCAGTACAAGCGAGGTTTTGCGCCAGCCTATGGAAGATGGGTTTGTAACCGTTACAAGAGTAAATGCAACCTGTACCTATCCTTGCAAAACTATGGTTGTTTGTGCAATGAACCCTTGTAAATGCGGCTATTACGGCGATAGTATGAAACCGTGCCGATGCAGCGAAGGCGAGGTACACCGTTACCTTTCAAGGGTAAGCGGCCCTCTTCTTGACAGGCTTGATATACAGGTAGAGGTTCCGAGAGTAACATATTCTGATTTAAGAACCGCTCCGGCAGAAAGCTCTGCCGACATAAAAAAGAGGGTTGAAAAAGCAAGAAAAATACAGCTTTCCCGATATAAAGACAGCGGAATATACTGCAACGCCCAGCTTTCGGGCGAAGGAATAGATAAATTCTGCACCTTAACAGAAATAGGACGTGCAGTTTTAGAGGGCGCATTTGAAAGTATGGCAATGAGTGCAAGAGCATATTCGCGCATACTTAAGGTAGCACGGACAATAGCAGACCTTGAAGGAAAGGAGAATATTGACGAGATGCATATAGCCGAGGCTATTCAGTATCGCAGTCTTGACAAAAAAATCCTGTTATGATTGAATTTATATCAAAAAATCCTGCCGAAACAGAAAGCTTTGCGGCAGATTTTGCAAAAAAAATAACTCCCCCCGCACAAATTTTTTTAAAAGGGGATTTGGGTGCCGGGAAAACGGCCTTCACACGCGGTTTTGCAAAAGGACTGGGGTATGAAGGAAGAGTTTCAAGTCCTACCTTTACCGTTATGAATATGTATGAAGGCACCCCAAACATTTATCACTACGATTTTTACAGGGTACAAAGCGAGGAAGAGCTTGAAGAGCTTGGTGTGTACGAGTATTTGTATAAAGACATTTCGCTTATAGAATGGCCCGACAAGGTGGAAGATTTGTTCCCTGATGCAATAACCGTAAAAATCGAAAGAGGAGAAGAGGAAGAAGAACGCAAAATAAAAGTAGAAGGACTGAATTTATGAACATACTTGGGATAGAAAGCTCTGCCCTATCAGCAGGGGCAGCAATAATGCAAAACGGAAAAATAGTGGCAGAAAGCTATTTAAACAGTGGTCTTACCCATTCTGAAACACTTTTACCTCAAATAGATGAGGTACTCAAAAAAGCAAAAATTGATATATCAGAAATAGATTTGTTTGCAGCATCCGACGGGCCAGGCTCATTTACAGGCTTGCGCATAGGCGTAGGTACATTAAAAGGTCTTGCAATGGCACAGGGTAAGCCTTGTGTTGGCGTATCCCCTTTAATGAGCCTTGCATACAACGTGTCGGTTTTTGACGGACTTATCTGTCCCATTATGGATGCACGAAGAGCAGAGGTTTATAACGCAATCTACCGTTTTGAAGACGCACAGATAAAGGAAGTTTGCGAAAAAAGGGCAATACCTATAGATGCACTTTGTATGGAAATTTCAGAAAAAACTATTTTTGTTGGCGACGGAGTCCCTGTTTATAAAGAAAGAATAAAAGAAATACTGAAAGATAAAGCCTTTTTTGCTCCCGAGAATCTTTGTTATCAAAGAGCATCGGGCATAGTAATGGCGGCACAGAATATTGCACCTGTATCGGCAGACGAGATTTTGCCCGGATATATAAGAAAACCACAGGCGGAACGTGAATATGAAGAAAGACAAAAGGAGATTAAAAAATGATAGTTATAGGATCTGACCACGGCGGTTACACATTAAAAGAATTTTTAAAAAAATACCTTTCAGAAAAAGGCTATGAAGTAAGTGATATGGGATGCAACGGAGAATCCTGCGATTATCCTGACATTGCGGAAAAAGTAGCAAAAGAAGTAATCGAAAAAAGAGCAGAATGTGCAGTTTTGTGCTGCGGCACGGGACTTGGAATTTCAATAGCTGCAAACAAAATAAATGGCATACGCGCAGCAGTTGTAAGCGAGCCTGTATCGGCACGCCTTGCAAAAGAACATAACAATGCAAATATCTTATGCCTCGGCGGAAGAACAACGGGCGAAGTTTTAGCGGCAGAATGTGTTGATGCGTGGCTTTCGGCAGAGTTTTTGGGAGGAAGACACGCAGTAAGAGTAGACAAGATTTCAAGCCTTGAAAGGAATGATAAGTAATGAAATGCCCCTACTGCAGTTTTACAGAAAGCAAGGTAATTGACTCACGTCCCACAGAAGGCGGAGATATAAGAAGAAGACGAGAATGTCTTGAATGTGCACAGCGTTTTACTACTTACGAAAAAATAGAAACTATGCCAATAATGGTAGTTAAAAAGGATAAGACAAGAGAAGAATTTTCGGCTGAAAAGCTTATGAGCGGCATTTTGCGCGCCTGCCAGAAACGCCCTATCCCCATGAACGTTATAGAGGGGGTGGTAGCTGATATCGAAACAGTTGTGCAAAACTCTATGGAGCACGAAATAAGTTCTGACAAAATAGGCGAAATGGTAATGGACAGACTTAAGGAAATTGACGAGGTTGCCTATGTTCGTTTTGCATCGGTTTACCGCCAGTTCAAGGATATAAACACCTTTATGGAAGAACTTAACAAGCTTTTGGTTGAGAAGAAAATCTGAACATTTTCCTATCCCCTAAAAAATAATAAAAGGCAGTGTAAAAAATTTTTTACACTGCCTTTTTCAAATAATATTTATTTAATTTTTGTTTAAAGAATGCGGTAAAATATATGCCGATTTTTATTTTTCATATTCTGTAGAAACCTTTTCTAAAAAGGATGCAATATCCACCTTTTTGCACTCTTCAAAAAAGCTTTGGGCATACTCCTTTAAAACATTTATATCAGTGCTCTTTGTCAGAAGAGAATTTACATTTTCTTTAAAAGGGGCGGAATATCTGCTCCCGAAAAAAAGAGAGCAAAACAAAATAAGAGAAATAACGCACCTTGTAAAAAAACCGCGAAAAAGCTTTGTTTTTTTAGGCTCCTGCCTTTGTGTATTTTTGTGATTCAAGGTCATTTTATTTTTATTTTTCATAAAAAACCTCCCTTTAAAAGTAGCCTTAAAAAACATCTTTAGCGTTAGTTGTTAAGACTACACTTTGTCCTTTTAGTTTAATAATATTAAAAAAACATAAAAATATGATAAAATCTGCCTTAAAATAACCTTTAAATCCTTTAAAAAACCTTGCAAAACAAAAGAAAATATGGTAAAATATTCTTAAGTATTTTTTGCTTTAAAAATTCAACTTGGGCGAGACAAAAAGCAGATAAAGAGGTGTTAAAATGTTTTTAAAACGCCTGAGTATGCAGGGGTTCAAATCGTTTGCAGATAAAATAGATATGGAGTTTGGCGACGGTATAACAGGTATCGTAGGTCCTAACGGCAGCGGGAAGAGCAATATTTCGGATGCTTTGCGCTGGGTAATGGGAGAACAGAGCGCCAAAACACTTCGCGGCGGTAAAATGGAGGACGTAATTTTTGCCGGCAGCGAAAAGAGAAAACCGCTCGGATTTTCGGAGGTAACAATAACCCTCGATAACACAAGCGGGGTTTTTGCATCGGAATATTCCGAAATAGAGGTAACAAGGCGTGTTTACCGCTCGGGCGAAAGTGAGTATCTTATAAACAAAAGCCCTTGCAGATTAAAGGATATACACGAGCTTTTTATGGATACTGGTCTTGGAAGAGACGGATACTCCGTTATAGGACAGGGCAAAATAGACGAAATTATGTCCACAAAGGCAGAGGACAGGCGTCATATTTTTGAAGAGGCGGCAGGCATTTCAAAATACAAGTACCGCAAGCAGGAAGCCGAACGAAAGCTTGAAAATACCGAGGCAAACCTTGTGCGCGCAAGAGATATTATGACCGAGCTTGAATCACAGGTTGGTCCGCTCCAAACGCAATCCAAAAAAGCAAGAAAATATCTTGACCTTCGGGAAGAGCTTAAAAAGACCGAGGTTAATTTGTCGATAGTACAAATAGAAAAAATCCGTGCCGACGAAGATAAAAACAGCGAGAACTTTGCAAATCTCACAATGGAGCTTGAATCGGCACAGCTTGCATACAATAATCTTTTGTTCTCGGAACAACAGCTTTTCGAAAAAATCCGCCAGAGAGAGGGAGATATCGAACAGCAAAGAAGCGGACTTCACTCGTCCGAAATGGTTTTTGAGCGCACACAAAGCGAAATCGCTTTATTGCAAAAGGATATAGAAAATGCAAAGGCAAATATTGCAGAACTTCTTGCCGAAGCTGAAGGCTTTGAAAAAAGTGCACAAAAAACGGTGCAGGATTCCTCACTTCAGGATGAAGAAACCGAGAAAATAAATAAAGATATTGCAGAGCTTGAACATAAAGTTTCCCTGCTTTTTGAAGAAAACGAAAAAATTCAGGGGAAAATAAATGCAAAAAACGGCGAAGTATTTAACCTTCAGCGAAATGTTGATGAGGCAATGAGAGAAATTTTAAACATTGCCCACAAAAAAGAAAACGCCGAAAGCTTTGCCGAAAACTTTGCTGAAAGAGCCGAAAAAATCGAAAAAAGCATTGCCGAGGCAGAAGACAGAAAAAAAGCCTTGGCAGAAGAAAAGGCACAGATAGAAAAAGAAATTAAAGAAAACACAGAGCTTTCCGAAAAAACAAAGAAAGAACTTTCCGAAAACGAACAAAAAATAATTCTGGCAAGACAAAAAGTGAGTGAAAAGAAAAATCAGTATAATACCCTCTCGTCACAGCAAAGCGCAAAAGCGGCAAGACTTTCTGCCTTAAAGGAAATGGAGCGCAGTATGGAAGGGTTTGCCCCCGGCGTGCGTGCGGTTATGCAGGCACAGGAGCTTTCGGGCAGGGTAAGAGGTGTTTTATCCTCGCTTATAAATGTTGAGGATAAATATTTAACTGCCGTTGAGGTAGCTTTGGGCGGAAGCTTGCAGAACATTGTTACAAAAACCGAGCAGGATGCAGCCTTTGCCATTGAATATTTAAAAAGAGAAAAAAAGGGCAGAGCAACCTTTTTGCCTATGAACGCCGTTTCTGGCAGACGACTTGAAGAAGAAGGAAAATTAAAGGGCAAAGAGGGATATTTAGGTCTTGCCTGCGATTTTGTTTTATGCGACAGCGAATATAATAATATAATTTTAAATCTTTTAGGAAAAACTGTGGTTTGTGACAACTCGCAAAACGCAATATCCATAGCAAAACAGTTTTCGCACAGAATAAAGGTTGTAACGCTTGAAGGCGAGCTTTTAATGCCTGGCGGAGCTATGCAGGGCGGAAGCCGAAGCATAAAACAACAGATTTTGGGCAGAAGCAAGGAAATAGCCTTGCTTGAAGAAGAGCTTGTAAAGATAGAAAAACAGCTTGACAAAACAGAGGACGAAATAGACAATCTTGAAGAAGAGGGAATTGCCCTTTCAAAGAAAACAGAACAGGTGCGTCAAAGCTTGCAATCCCTTACTCAAAAACATACCGAGCTTTTGGGTAAAACAGAAACAAATGCACACTTATCTCAAAGGGAAGATGACGAGCTTAAAAATTTAAATGAGCAAAAACAGCTTATTTACAGTGCAAGCGAAGGATACGAAGACCAGATGCTTATGTTTGAAAAAGAGGAAGAAAAAGCACGGAAAAATCACAACCTTGCACAGGAAAATCTTGATAAGAGTCGAGATGAGCTTAAAAAGATTTTAGAAGAAAAAGAAAATATGGGTAAAGAGGCAACAAGTGTGCGAATGCAGATAAATGACCGCCACCGTGATGCCGAGCTTTGCCTTATGCAAAAAGAAAATGCTCTTCGTGAAGCTGAAAAAATGAACCGTATGGCACAGGCAAAGCGTGAGGAAATAACAAGACAGGAAAATAGTATAAAAGAAATTCTTTTGCGTATAGAGTTAAAAAACAAGGATACCGAGGAGAATGAAAAGCTTTCTAAAGAACTGCGCGAAAGTATAGAAAAGATGACACGCGAAAAAGAAGAAGAAAATGCACAGCTCGATAAAATAAGAGAAGACGTAAAAAGCAAAAACGAAAGAGTACTTCACTTAAACGAAGAGCATACAAGGTTTGAATCAAAAATTTTGCGCACAAGAGAAGAGCTTGAAAGAATAATCTCTAATTTATGGGACAGTTATGAGCTTACATATTCTTCGGCACTTGAGCTTAAGAGCGATATAGGAGACATAAAGGAAGCTAAAATAAAGGTTTCGGAGTTAAAGGGACAAATGAAAAGGCTTGGCAACATAAACCTTGACTCGATAGAAGAATATAAAAGAGTTTTCGAAAGATATACAGAGCTTTCGGGCAATATTGCAGACCTTGAAGGCGCAAAAGCAGAGCTTTGTAAAATAATTTCGGAAATGACAAAAATTATGACCAAAACCTTTGAAGAACAGTTTACCGTTATAAACAAAGCCTTCGGGGAAGTATTTGCAAAGCTTTTTGGCGGAGGTACGGCAAAGGTTTCGCTTTCAGACCCGAAAAATGTTCTGGAAAGCGGTATAGAAATAGAGGTACAGCCCCCTGGTAAAAAGCTTCAAAGACTTCAGCTTTTGTCGGGCGGCGAAAAGGCTCTTTCTGCGGCGGCACTTTTATTTGCCGTGTTCAAGGTAAGACCTGCCCCCTTCTGCATCCTTGACGAAATTGAGGCAGCGCTTGACGATAATAACATTCTGCGATTTGCAGAATACTTAAAAAGCTGTACCGATAAAACACAGTTTATAGTAATAACACACCGCCGAGGAACAATGGAAGCGGCAGACATTTTATACGGCATAACCATGCAGGAAAAGGGTGTTTCCAAAATGCTGGCAATGCATCTTAACTGATAAAGGAGAAAATCATGGCATTTTTTAAAAAACTTAAAGAAGGACTTGCAAAAACACGCAACGCCTTTTCGGAAGGGATAGACAATGTATTCAAAGCATTTGTACGTGTTGATGAGGAGCTTTTTGAAGAGCTTTGCGATACGCTTATAATGGCAGATATAGGAGCCGTTTGTGCAGACCAGATAACAGAAGAGCTTCGCGAAAGAGTAAAAGAAAAACGCATAACAGAGGGCGAAGAAGTAAAGGCAGAGCTTATAGAAATAATCCGCGAAAAGCTTGGCGAAGAAAAAGGGCTTGACCTTGAAAATAAGCCTGCCGTAATCCTTGTTATGGGAGTAAACGGTGCAGGCAAAACAACTTCCATAGGAAAGCTTGCGGCACAAATGAAATCACAGGGGAAAAATGTGCTTTTGGCAGCGGCAGACACCTTCCGTGCCGCTGCAATAGACCAGCTTTGTGTATGGAGCGAAAGAGCAGGAGTATCAATCGTCCGGGGAAACGAAGGTCAGGACCCTGCATCTGTAATATTTGATGCGTGCCATGCAGCAAAAAACAGAAATGTTGATGTTTTAATTTGCGATACTGCAGGCAGACTTCAAAACAAAAAAAATCTTATGGAAGAGCTTAAAAAGATTTATAAAATTATAGATAAAGAGCTTCCGGGAGTATCAAAAGAATGTATTTTGGTGCTTGATGCGGGGACAGGGCAGAATGCAGTTTCCCAGGCAGAGCTTTTTGCAGAAGTTGCACCCTTGACAGGCATAATTTTAACAAAGCTTGACGGCACTGCAAAGGGCGGAATAATAATATCAATCGCAATGAAACTCGGAATACCAGTAAAATATATAGGCATAGGCGAAGGAGTCGACGATTTGCAGGAATTTTCGCCCAAAGAATTTGCCGATGCCATATTTGAAAAGGAGCAGTAAAAGTTGAAAAAAGCAGGAAAAATTTTTGCAATAGCAGTCCCCGTTGTATTTTTGCTTTTGGTTTTTGCCTATATTATAGGCGTTACAACCGATATAATTGAACTCAGGGAAACAGGATATGACATAGTATATGTAAAAAACCTTGTAACAAAAGTATGTGTGCAGGGGCTTATTACCCTGTGCTTTTTCGGAATCTTTTCTGCAAACTGTATTATGATTTGCCATAATATGATTTCTATGGGGAGCGAGCTTTTAATCCTCAAAAGAAAGTCTGTGGTGTTAAGCTTTTGCTTTTTTGTATCTTTAATTGTCGGAATAGTATGGGGCAGAAGTCTTTACAGCGATTTTATGGCATATACCTCAAGCGTTTTTGTAGGTACATCAGACCCCATATTCGGCAAAGATATAGGCTACTATATGTTCCAGATGCCGTTTTTGTCCGGACTTTTTAGCGGTGCAAGGGCAATAATGATTTCCCAGACAGCATTTACCTTAATAGCATACCTTGCCCTTTATGTGCAAAAGGATATCGACAGTTTCAAGGAAATTATGCACGAGAACGCAATATTTATTCACGTTATAATAAATGCAATAGTTTTTATTGCTCTGTTTATGGCGTCGTGCAGATTTAAAATGGAAAGCCTTTTGTACGAAGAATTTGCAGGAGTGCAGGGCGCGGGTTATATCGATACAACAATCTGGATAAATTACTATAAAATTATCCCCTTTGTAACGGTTGCGGTGCTTATTGCGGCAATTCTCTTCCTTTCCTTCAAAAAAATAAAGGTTACACTTATTACAATTTCTATACTGCCCGTTTTGTGGCTTACATTCAGCATAATGGCGGGAGTTACCGATATGGTGCTTGTAAGTCCTTACGAAGCGGCGGTAGAGACTCCGTACATCCAAAACAATATAACAGCTACAAGAGCGGCATTCGGTCTTGATAAAATAGAAAAAGAATATTTTGCGGCATCTGACAATTTTTCTCTTGAAGATGTTACAAATAATTTAGACTCGTTTGACGGTGCCTGCGTTACCGATAAAACCCAAGAGCTTGCTATAATAAATTCAACCCAGAGTATGCGCAATTTTTATACCTTTACAGATTTGGATATAAGCTCTTACACAGCTGATGGAAAAGAACGCGCAGTAATGATTTCGGCACGCGAGCTTGATACGGACAGAATTCCCAAAACCTCTAAAAATTACATAAGTGAGCATATGCAGTATACTCACGGATACGGAGTTGTAATGAAGGAGGCAAATGCAAGCGGAGAATATTTTATAAAGAATATTCCCATAAACTATGCAAAGGGCACAAATAAAATTACCGAGCCGAGAATTTATTTCGGCGAAAGAACAAACGATTATGTTCTTGTTGGCACAAGATATACCGAAATTGATTATATCGAAGGCGAGAACACGGTAGAATACCGTTATACAGGCAGTGCGGGAATACCCTTAACTTTTGCAAACAGACTTCTTTTTGCATTAAAAACGGGAGATATGTCCATTGCAACGGCAAGCTATATAAATAACGAAAGCCGTATCTTAACAAACCGGAACATTTTGGAAAGAGCAAAAAATGCGGCTCCGTTTTTAAAGTTCGATAAAGATGCTTATATTGTAATAGATTCTGCAGGCAGACTGAAATGGGTAATAGATGCATACACAACCTCGGACCGATACCCCTATTCCCAAGTCTACGACGAAATAAATTATATAAGAAATTCCGTTAAAGCGGTTATTGATGCCTTTGACGGAACCCTGACGTTTTATATAACCGATGAAGGCGACCCCATAATAAAAATGTATTCAAAGCTTTATCCGGGACTTTTTTCCTCACAGACCTTGCCTGGCGACATAGCTATGCATACAAAATATCCGACATATTTATTTAACCTTCAAAGCGAGGTTTATAAAAAATATCATACTACCGATGCACGAACACTTTTTGCAGGGTCTGACGAATGGGCTCTGGCAAAAGAGGGGGCGCAGAGTACCGATGCAACAGGCCTCTCCCCTGTTTATAACTTTATAAAGGCAGATTCCGGCAAAAAGCTTGTAAGTACATTTAACAACTACACAATAAAGAACGAAGATAATATTACGGCAACTCTTTTTGCAAACCGCGAAGGGTTAAAAATTTATTCTTTCCCCAAAGGAATAACTGTCCCCGGAATGTCGGCAATGAAAAACACTGTCGACACAGAAGCCTCGGTTGCAGAAGCTTTATCTGCCTGGACAATGAGTAAATCTTCTGTTGTAAAGGGAAATATGCATATTATCCCTGTAAAAAATTCGCTGATTTTTGCACAGAGTGTTTATGTTACGGCAGAATCCTCTGCTACCTCTGAGCTTAAAAAAATAATAGCAATATATAACGGCAAAGCGGCAATAGGAGATAATTTGAAGGAAGCGGTTTTAGCACTTTTCGGTAAACAGTCCCCCTTGCAAAAAGACGAGGAAGACCGTGAAAATCAAGACGACCTTATAGGACTTCTTATAAATCAGTTTGCCGATGTAAAGGCATACTCAAAAGAAGGAAACTTTGAAAGCTTTGGTGCAGCGTTGTCCGAAATGGAAAAAACAGTTGACAGACTTGAAAGCTTAAGAATTGAAAAAGGAGACGAATAAATTTTGAAGACACAAAAGTTTAAGGCAGTTGTGTTTGACCTTGACGGAACACTGGCAAACACGCTTGACACAATTCATTATTATGTGCAAAAGGCATTTGATAAGTTTTCGCTTGGCACAGTAACAAAACAGCAAACCTGCGATGCAGTGGGACACGGAGCGGCAGACCTTATTTCGGGATCCCAAGTCGGATCGTAGCCATGTCGTTCTGTGAGCCAAG
>JAZNQL010000006.1:0-28554 GCA_045590155.1 Clostridia bacterium
GAGAAAGGAATTGTTCCTTTATACGAAGTAATAACTTTGAATTAGTAAATTTGAATATTACAACAAATATCGGAAAATTATAAAATTATTCAGCGTTTAAAATTTTTATAATAAAATTTGAGAAATAATGCAAAAAATTCTTGCTATTTTACACATTTTGTAGTAAAATAATTTGTGTACTATTTATTTAGGAGGATATAATCATGAAGAAAACATTAGTATTACTTTTGGCATTGACTCTTTGTCTTACTGTTTTTGCAGGTTGTTCAAACAATAGCCAGCAGAACGATCAGGGAAAGAAATTCGTTATCGCAACAGATAAGGGCTTCAGTCCTTTTGAATTCCAGGATGCAGAAGGCAACATCGTAGGTATTGATATGGACATTCTTGCAGCAATCGCTGAAGACCAGGGATTTACATATGACTTACAGTACGTAGGTTGGGATGCAGCTATCGCAGCATGCCAGGCAGGGCAGGCTGATGGTATGATAGCAGGTGCTTCCATCACAGAAGAAAGAAAAAATAACGGCTGGATTTTCTCTGAAGGTTATTACGATGCAACACAGGGCATGGCAGTAGCAAAAGATTCAGATATTGACAGTTTTGAAGATTTAGCTGGCAAATCAGTTGCAGTTAAGAATGGTACAATGAGCAACGCTTATGCAGAAAGTATTAAAGCTGAATACGGCTTTGAAGTAGTTACATTCTCAACATCACCTGATATGTATCAGGCAGTTTTAGGCGGACAGGTTGCAGCTTGCTTTGATGATACACCTATCTTAAAGTACAACATCAAAACAGGCGAACTTGCTATGAAGTTTGTTGAAGGAACAGAAAACGAACCCGCACAGTACGGCATGGCTATATTTGATGCTGCAAATCAGGAACTCTTAGACCTTTTCAATGCAGGTCTTAAGAACATTAAAGAAAGCGGTAAATACGACGAAATAATTGCAACATATCTTGGTTAATTTTAACTTTAAACGTAATTAACTGTAAGGGCATTGGAATTCCGATGCCCTTGCGGAATGTATAGGAGGCTTTTTGATTTATGGGCCAGCTTATAAGCACATATGGCACTCTGTTGCTTACAGCGATGGGACAAACCTTACTTCTTGCTTTATTGGGTCTGTTCTTCGGTTGTATTTTAGGTATAATATTCGGTCTTGCCAGTGTTGTTGACAATAAGGTAAGCCGTGCCATTTCAACTATATATGTAAACCTTATACGAGGTGTACCTTTAATAGTTTTGGCATTCTTTGTTTTTTATGGTGTACCTTACGGTCTTAAAAATATGTTTGGCGTAAGCGCAGTATTAACATCTCTTCAGGCAGGTACAATATGCCTTGCTTTAAACTGCGGTGCCTATATGTCTGAAATAATCCGTGCAGGTATTCAGTCGATAGATAAGGGACAAATGGAGGCTGCAAGAAGCCTTGGTCTTACATATTGGCGTTCAATGTTCAGGGTAGTTTTACCTCAGGCTGTAAAAAATATGATACCCAGCATTGTAAATCAGTTTATAATCACTTTAAAAGACACATCTATTTTATCGGTTATCGGTTTCCCGGAACTGGTAAACAAAGCACAGAATGTAATTGCAATTACATTCAGGTCCTTTGAAATGTGGGCAATTGTAGCAGTTATGTATCTTGCAGTTATATTAACTTTGCAACAGATTGCCAAAGCTTTGGAAAGGAGATTAAACCGTGGCCGCGAATAAAGAAAATGTAAAGATACATGTATCAAATCTTAAAAAGACATTCGGGCATCTTGAGGTTTTGTCGAATATAACAACCGATATCTATGAGGGCGAAGTTGTTGTTATAATTGGTCCTTCGGGAAGCGGTAAATCTACCTTTTTAAGATGTCTTAACCGTCTTGAAACAATAACAGAAGGCGAAATTTTAGTTGACGGTTACCGTATTGATGACAAAAAAATAAATATAAATAAAGTACGCGAAAATATTGGTATGGTGTTCCAGCTTTTTAATCTGTTTAACAATTTAAATGTTTTACAGAATCTTATGCTTGCACCTGTTGACCTTAAAAAGGCAACAAAGGAAGAAGCTGCAAGAGAAGCAATGAGAATGCTTGAAAAGGTTGGGCTTGCAGAGAAGGCCGAAAGCTATCCTTCACAGCTTTCGGGCGGACAGAAGCAACGTGTTGCGATTGCACGTGCTCTTTGTATGCATCCTGACATTATGCTTTTTGATGAACCAACATCAGCGCTTGACCCGGAAATGGTAGGAGAAGTTTTAAATGTTATGAAAGGTCTGGCAAAAGACGGCATGACAATGCTTGTTGCAACACACGAAAAGGGCTTTGCCAGAGAGGTTGCAGATAGAGTAATATTTATTGATGATGGGGTTATTGTTGAAGAAGGAACGCCCGAAGAAATCTTCTCAAATCCCAAAAACCAGAGAACAAAAGACTTTTTGGACAAAGTTTTATAAGAGGGAATAAGTATGTTTATAAGCGTTAACGATAAAAGTATAAGATTTACTGGCAGATGGGGTAATGGTGCAGGAACAAAAAGGACGACTGCCCCAGGGTCTTATTTTGAGTTTGCTTATAAAGGAAAAATGGCTATCTTACACTTTGGAATGTCTTTAAGAGAACCTGCCCCGCATTTGTGGATATCTGTTGACGGGGGAGCAAAGATTGAATCTCAGGTATCATCATATGTTCGAATAGATGCAAATGATGATGGTGTGCACAACGTAAAGGTTATATTCAAAAGTGCAGTGGAAAGTTTTCATCGTTGGTATCAACCCCTTGAAGGTGTGGTAGAGTTTTTTGGTTACGAAGCAGATGAACCTGCCATCCTTTGTGAAGATAACAGAAAGATTATAGAATTTGTAGGAGATTCAATTACAGAAGGTGTACTGATAGACCCTACATATACAGACCGTGACCACACAAGACTTTTGCAGGATGATGCTATCGCAACTTATGCATGGTTTACTGCCGAAGAATTAAATTTGCGTCCGATAATAATGGGATATGCAAGTGTGGGGGTAACAAAAAGCGGTTCTGGTAGTGTTCCGGCAGCACCACAGGCTTATCCTTATAATTTTGATCAAAGTAATATAACGCATAAACCAGATTATATATTGGTAAATCATGGTGCGAACGATATGCATGCACAGTGTGATTTATACATTGAAAAATATAAAGAATTGCTTGATATTATACGTAAAAATCAACCGCAGGCAAAAATTGTTTCACTTAGCGCTTTTTATGGAGTGCATGAAGAGGCACTTGGGCAGGCAATAGAAGAATATAACAAGAGAAATTCAACCGATATAGGTTTTATAAGCTCAAAAGGCTGGGTTCCAAAAGAACCATTACATCCTTTAAGAGACGGTCATAAAATTATTTCGGAGAAACTTATTCCGTTGCTCAAAAAAGAGCTTGGACTTTAATAAATAAAAGAGTCTCCAGTAAAAAGGAGACTTTTATTTTGAAAAATAGCAAATAGCATGAGGAGAAAAAATGATACCGACCATAGCAATTATAGACCTTGGCTCAAACTCTATAAGAATGTCTGTTTACAGAATAGATAACAGTAGAAAAATAAACGAAATTAAACGAGTACGAGAAACGGTACGTTTGAGCGAAGGGATGGGACTTGAAAATAAAATAACAGAAAAGGCAATGCAAAGGACTCTGGAAACACTTGTAGGTTTTAAAGCCATTGCTGAAAAATTTTCGTGTTCAAAAATAATTGCAATAGCAACAGCGGCAGTACGAAGAGCCGTAAACAGAGAAGAGTTTTTAAATCGTGCAAATAGCGAGGGCGTTTGCTTTAGAGTTCTTTCCGAAGAAGAAGAGGCGTATTACGGCTTTTTGGGAGTGGCATCAAAGGTTTCTTTTGAAGATTATGTGGTAATAGATGTAGGTGGCGGAAGCAGCGAAATAACACTTGTAAAGAATCGTAAAATGATACAAACGAAGAGTATTCCGTACGGTTCGGTAGTTCTTACTGAAAATGTTAGCGAAGAAAGTATGTATAATTTTATTATGTCGCAGCTTCAAGAGGTCGAATTCCTTCAAATGGCAAAAAAATTAAACATTGTGGCATTGGGGGGAACTGCTGATATAATATCGAAAAGCCAGGAAAAGAAACGTTTTTCCAACAAAACTTTGAATTCGTTTTATGAAAAAGTGGCAAATACCTCGAAGAAATTACGTAACACAATAAAAGGAATTCCTGCTGACAGAGGAGACATAATTTTAGCAGGCATAACAATAATAAAAGCGCTTGCAGATTATATTGAAACACCTGAAATAACAGTGTGCAATGCAGGAATAAGGACAGGAATTCTTTTGGAGGAAATGATAAAATGAGCTTTAATATAGTTTTACACGAACCAGAGATTCCGCAGAATACTGGCAATATTGCAAGAACGTGTGCGGCGACAGGTACAAAATTGCATATAATAAAACCCATGGGGTTTGAAATTGACGATAAAAAACTTAAAAGAGCAGGTCTTGATTACTGGCATCTTTTAGGCGTGCAGTATTACGAAAATCTTGAAGATTTTTTAGAAAAAAACAAGGGTTGCAGACTGTTTCTTGCAAGCACAAAAGCTGCAAAAATACATTCCGAAGTAAAATTTTCTGATAATGATTATATTATTTTCGGTAAGGAAACAAAAGGACTTCCCGAAGATTTTGTATGCGACAATATTGACAATGCAATACGTATACCTATGATAGATGAGGCACGCTCTTTGAATCTTTCAAATTCTGTTGCCGTAGTTTTGTATGAAGCTTTAAGGCAAACAAACTTTGGTAATCTTAAAACACAAGGTAAATTCAAAGATATGCTTTAAAATTAAATTAAAAAAACTATTGACAAATTTTTTAACAAAGTGTATAATACCTATGTTGTACCTTTGGTAGGAGGGGAAAGTATGCTTTTGAATTTGACAGAGATATTAACCTGTGAAGGTTCATCACTATCGTTTGAAGAAGACTTTACTCCCGCTTTCTCTGATTTTGGAGGAAGTGAATATGAAATGAACAGTTTTAAACTTTCGGGCAGCGCTAAAAATTTATTTGGTGTAATTGAAATATCTGTTTCTATAGAAGGAAAAGGTAAAACTTCATGTGCAAGATGTGCAGAAGATGCAGAGTTTAGTATAAAAACAGAAGCACTTTATACTCTTGGCAGAGAAGGGGAAAACGAAGCAGAGCTTAACGAAAGTAACTGTGTTGATATAGGTGCAATAGCAGAAGAAACTTTACTTGCGGCTATGCCTACAAAGGTTCTCTGCAAACCCGACTGTCTTGGACTTTGCTCCATGTGCGGTACAAATTTAAATAATACACAATGCGGATGTAAACCTGTAAAGGATAATCCGTTTAAGAATTTTAACTGGAAAGGCGAGGTGTAAAAAATGGCAGTACCTAAGAATAAAGTTTCAAAATCAAAGAGAGATATGAGAAGAGCAAATAACTTCAAGTTGGAAGTTCCCGCTTTAGTAAAATGTTCAAAATGCGGTGCTTTTATCAAACCCCATCATATGTGCGGTGAATGTGGCTTCTACAATGGTAGAGAAGTTATCAAAACTGCAGAATAATTATCAGTTAACTCAAGCCTTGGGCAACCGAGGCTTTTGTTGCATTGAAAAAACAAATTAAAATTAACTGTTGACTCAAACAGTTTTTTTTGGTATACTATTTTGTAATCAAAAGAGTAAAAGGAGCACGTCTATGGTTTCCAGAGAAATTACTATCCAAAATCAGGTCGGTCTGCATTCTCGTCCTGCAACTTTTTTTATTCAAAAAGCAAATGAATTTCAGTCGGGAATATGGATTGAAAAAAATGAACGAAAGGTTAATGCCAAAAGCCTTTTGGGAGTACTCTCTCTCGGAATCACACGCGGCATGACCATAAATGTTATTGCTGACGGAGAAGACGAACAGGCAGCTATTGACGCTTTGTGCGAGCTTGTTACTTCAAATCCGGATTTTGCTGAATAAATTAAGAATGTAAAGCAGCCCTTTAGGGCTGTTTTTTAGGTTTTGAATATTATGAAGGATATTATAAAACAAAAACTGAAAAATCTTCCAGATAAGCCCGGCGTTTATATAATGAAAGACAGCGGCGGGGCAATAATTTATGTGGGAAAAGCCAAGATACTTAAAAATCGTGTAAGACAATATTTTGGCAAAGGTACTAACCATACGCCTAAAGTGCGTGCAATGGTAGAAAAAATAGAGGATTTTGAGTATATTATAACCGACAGTGAATTTGAGGCTCTTTGTCTTGAGTGTAATCTTATAAAAGAAAATAAACCCAAGTATAATATTCTTTTAAAGGACGATAAACACTATCCCTTTATAAAAATAACCTATAAAGAAGAATATCCAAGAATGTTTTTAACCCGTAAAATAGAAGATGATGGAGCAAAATATTTTGGTCCTTACCCCAATTCTGCTATTGTTTATGAAACTATTGATATAGCAAGCAAAATGTTCGGGCTTCAGCAGTGTAAAAAAAGATTCCCGAGAGATATTGGGAAAGAAAGACCTTGTCTTTATCATTCCATAGGCAAGTGCATAGCTCCCTGCTCAAAAGAAATCACAAGCGAGGAATATCGCAAAGCATTTGATGACGTGGAACGTTTTTTGGAGGGAAAACACTCTGATTTATTGAAAAAACTTGAAAAAGAAATGAATTCTGCCGCAGAAAACCTTGAATTTGAACACGCCGCAAGGGTGCGTGATAAGATAAATAATATTCGCGGTATAATGAGCAATCAAAAGGTAATAGCAGGTCGCCGCGATGATATAGATGTATTTGCTGCTTCGGTAGACGAAGATTTATCGGTGTTCGAAATATTCTTTATACGACACGGGAAACTTATAGGAAACGAAAGTTATAAGCAAAGCGGAGTCTTGGCAACAAGTGAAAGCGATGTTCTTACAGAGTTTGTAAAAGCTTATTATAACCGTGATGTATTCGTACCCGATAAGGTTTTGTGTGCACAAAGCATACACGATGCGATGACTACAAGCGAATGGCTTTCTCAAAAGAGAGGGAAAAAGGTACAGGTTTCGGTCCCGCAAAGAGGGGAACTGCGAAAGATAGCAGACATGGCAACTAAAAACTGCCGACACAATATTGCGGAATACAAAATAGAAATATTAAGTAAAATGAATAATAAAAAAGCCCTGGGAGAGCTTGCTAAACTTTTAGGAATAGAAATTCCGCACAGAATAGAGGCGTACGATATATCAAACACCTCGGGCGTTGACAATGTGGGTAGCATGGTTGTCTTCGAAAACGGAGAAAAGGCTTCTGACCAATACAGAAGATTTAAGATAAAGTATATAGTTGGGTCAAATGATTATGACTGTATGAAGGAAGTTTTAGTAAGAAGATTTATGCATTATCACGAGGATGAAGAAAGCTCTTTTAAAAAACTTCCCGACCTTATACTGATTGATGGTGGAAAAGGACATGTTGCAGCTGCAAAGGAAGCCCTTTCACATCTTGCAATAGATGTACCAACCTTTGGCATGGTAAAGGATTCGAAACACAGAACCAGATCTCTTACCACTGAAAAGGATGAACTTTCGGTTGAAATAGGAAGCCCTGCTATGCGTCTTGTTACAAGAATTCAGGACGAAGCTCACAGGTTTGCTATAACTTATCACAAAAAACTTCGCGGAAAAAGAAATCTGAAAAGCGACCTTACAAACATAAAAGGAGTAGGGGAAGCAAAGGCTAAACTGTTAATGAAACACTTTAAGTCGGTTGAAAATATTAAGAACGCAAGCTACGAAGAAATTGCCTCGGTAAAAGGCATTGATAAAAGCACTGCAAAAAATATTTTTGACTATTTTAAAGAAAAATCTTTACAAATTAAATAAAATATAGTAATGTAAGAAAAGTAATAACATAAAAACTCTTTGGAGGTTTATATATGGCAAAAAATTTAGTAATAGTGGAATCACCGGCAAAGGCAAAAACAATCAAAAAGTATTTGGGACGCAATTACGAGGTAACTGCGTCTATGGGTCATCTTCGTGATTTGCCCAAAAGTCAGCTTGGTGTTGATATAGAAAATGGATTTGAGCCTAAATATATTGCAATACGCGGTAAAGGCGACCTTATAAACTCACTTAAAAAAGAAGCTAAAAGTGCAAGTAAAGTATTTTTAGCAACTGACCCTGACAGAGAAGGAGAGGCAATAAGCTGGCACCTTGCACAGATTCTTGACATAGACACTGATTCAAAGTGCCGAATAAAGTTTAACGAGATTACAGAAACAGCATTAAAAAATGCAGTAAAACAACCCGAAGTTATTGATATGAATCTTGTTAATGCACAGCAGGCAAGAAGAATTTTGGACAGAATTGTTGGTTACAAATTAAGCCCTCTTTTATGGAAAAAAGTTAAAAAAGGTTTAAGCGCAGGAAGAGTTCAGTCGGCGGTAACTGCAATTATTGTTGACAGGGAAAAGGAAATAGAAAACTTTAAAACGGAAGAATACTGGACAATAAGTGTTGATTTATCAAAAATCGGCGCAAAACAGACGTTTTCCGCGCGTTTTTACGGAACTGCAGGTAAGAAAGTCAATATAAAAAGTAAAGAGCAGGCAGATGAAATTTTAGCTAAATTAAACGATTCGGATTTTATTGTTAAAAATGTAAAGCTCGGAAAGAAAACAAAAACACCTGCACCACCGTTTACTACAAGTACAATGCAACAGGAGGCCTCAAGAAGATTAAACTTTACATCAAAAAGAACTATGGCGGCAGCACAGGCATTGTATGAAGGTGTAGATGTAAAAGGATATGGCACGGTTGGTCTTATAACATATATGCGTACTGATTCACTTCGTATTTCAACCGAGGCGATGCAAAGTGCAAGAGGCTTTATAGCATCAAAGTATGGAAACGAATATATTCCATCGACACCCAGAGTATACAAAAGCAAATCATCTGCACAGGATGCACACGAAGCAATAAGACCCACAGATGTTACAATTACGCCCGATGCGGTGCGTGACAGTGTAAGTGCTGATCAGTACAAACTTTACAAACTTATATGGGACAGATTTATATCAAGCCAGATGTCATCTGCTGTTTATAATACTTTAAGTACCGAAATAGAAGCGATGGGCAATATTTTCCGTGCAGCATTTTCAAAACAGGAATTTGCAGGATTTGAATGTGTGTATGCAACGGTAAACGACGAAGAAGACGAGATTATAAACAAGACACTTCCGTCAATTTTGGAAGGCGAAAAGCTTGCATGTCACAAAATAAATCCCAATCAATGCTTTACAGAGCCTCCGGCACGATACACAGAAGGTTCTCTTATTAAAGCCATGGAAGAAAAGGGTATAGGAAGACCAAGTACTTATGCGCCTACAATAACTCTTATTACGACAAGAGGTTATGTTGAAAGAGAAAAGAAGACATTAAAACCCACACCGCTTGGGGTAGTTGTTACAGAACTTATGAAGGAACATTTTACAAATATAGTGGATGTTGAATTTACTGCAGAAATGGAGCAAGAGCTTGACGTTATTGAAGACGGCAATGTAGAATGGAAAAATGTTCTTGATAAATTTTACGAACCGTTTTCAAAACTTCTTTCAGATGCAGAAAGTGTAATAAGCAAGGTTAAGGTTGCAGACGAAGAGTCTGATGAAATATGCGAAAAGTGTGGCAGAACTATGGTTTATAAAATGGGACGTTACGGAAAATTTTTGGCATGTCCCGGATTCCCTGAATGCCGTAACACAAAGGCAATAATAAAAGAAACAGGTGTTACCTGCCCTAAATGCGGCGGTAAAATAATAGAACGTAAATCGCAAAAGGGTAAAAAGTATTTTGTTTGCGAAAACAATCCTAAATGTGATACAATATTGTGGGATATGCCGATTCAGGAAAACTGTCCTGTATGCGGAAGTCTTATGAGTATAAAAATTTTCAGAGGAAGAAAAGTAAAAAGCTGTTCTAACAGAGATTGCGGAAAATCAGAATCAAATGAGTAATAAAATTAAAGTCATAGGGGGAGGCCTTGCCGGATGTGAAGCGGCCTATGCGGCGGCACAAAGAGGGGCAGAGGTTACTCTTTATGATATGAAACCTAAAAAATTCAGTAAAGCACATTTGAATAAAAATCTTTGCGAGCTTGTTTGTAGTAACTCTTTAAAGGCAGAAAGGGTAGAGAGTGCAGGCGGACTCTTAAAAAAAGAAATGGAGCATTTTGGTTCTTTAGTATGCGAATGTGCATATAAAACCCGTGTGCCTGCAGGGGGAGCTCTGGCTGTTGACAGAGAAGAGTTTGCCTCTTTGGTTACACAAAAAATAAACGAACATAAAAACATACAAGTTATAAGAGAAGAAGTAACCGAAATTCCCGATGGGGAAGTTGTAATTTTGGCACCCGGGCCTTTGGTAGAAGACAAGCTTGCTGAACAAATTAACAAGCTAACCGGAAATTATTTAAGCTTTTTTGATGCAGCAGCCCCTATAATTGAAAAGGACAGTATAGATATGGAAAGCGCCTTTTTTGGTGCAAGATACAACCGAGGGGGAGACGACTATATAAATTGCCCGTTAACACGAGAAGAATACGAGCTTTTTTATGAGGCACTTATATCGGCAGAAAGAGCTCCTATACATGAGGATGTTGATAAAATTACTGTTTTTGAAGGCTGTATGCCGATTGAAGTAATGGCATCAAGGGGGCATGACACTATGCTTTATGGTCCTTTGAAGCCTGTTGGGATATATGATCCAAAAACAGATAAACGCCCGTTTGCAGTTGTTCAGCTTCGTCAGGATAACAGTGAAGGAACTTTGTATAATATGGTGGGATTTCAGACAAATTTGAAATTCGGTGAACAAAAACGAGTTTTTTCTATGATACCGGCACTCAAAAATGCTGAATTTGCACGTTACGGAGTAATGCACCGCAACAGCTTTATAAATTCGCCTAAGGTTTTGGAAGCTGATTTTTCGCTTACCCAAAATAAAAATATTTTCTTTGCGGGACAGATAACCGGGGTTGAAGGGTACATAGAATCAGCAGCATCGGGAATAATGGCAGGAATAAATGCCGTAAAACGCATAAATGGAGAAGAAACGATAGTGCTTCCTAATGAAACAATGATAGGTGCACTTTCAAGGTATATTTCGAGCTCGGCAATTTCGGATTTTCAGCCTATGAGTTCAAATTTTGGAATACTACCTCCGCTTGAAGAGCGGATTAGAGATAAAAAGGAACGTTATGGAAAAATGGCAGAGCGTTCTTTGAAACTTTTAAACAGTGTTGGGAGAGGATAAAATGCTAAAAAGATTTCAGGGCGAATATTTTTCGATACCAAATGTTTTAAGCTATGTACGAATTATATTGATACCTGTTTTTGCCGTATTTTATATGCAGGCTGCATATTACAAAGCCTTGATAGTTCTTATACTTTCGGCATTAACAGATATAGTTGACGGTAAAATAGCAAGACATTTCGGTCTTGTTACCGACTTTGGTAAAATAATCGACCCAATAGCAGACAAACTTACCCAGATAACCGTTTTTGTTTTTGTTGCACTAAGGCACGAAATAGTTATTTTACCTCTTAGTCTTCTTGTAATAAAAGAAGCATGTATGCTTGTATGCAGTTTTATTCTTATAAAAAAGATTGACAAGGTAAACAGTGCTATGTGGTATGGTAAGGTATGCACAGTAATACTTTATACGTCGTTTATGTTTATGCTTATATTCCCTGAAGTATCGGAAACTGTGGTGGCGGCTGTAATGATATTCTGCTCCATAGTTATTTTGGCAACAATGTTTTTATATGGATCGTGGTTTTTGAAAATTTTGGCAGAACATAAAGTTCAGTTAAAAAGTAGAGGTTAATATGTTATATACAATATATATTTTATTAAGCGTGATATTATCATGTTTAACGGTATATTTTACTTCGGTTAGTCCTTTTTTGATAATAGCTTTTTTTGTGGCATATCTTGTAGGTTTGGTTTTGCTGCATGCAATAGTTTTAGGATTGGCAGGCCTTTTTATAAACGGAGAAAAAGAATTCAGTACATTTGTGCAAACATTCCTGGTCGTGACATTAAAGCTTGCTACTGAAGTTCTGGGAATAAGAATTCGTACCGAAGGATTCGAAAAGCTTCCAGAGCATAACAAGTTTTTACTTGTATCAAATCACAGAAGCTTTCTTGACCCGATAATAGGCATAATATGTTTTAAAAAATACAAAATTGCATACATAGCAAAAAAAGAACTTATAAACGCTCCGTTTATTACAGGTTATATGAAACGTATGAATTTTATGTGGCTTGACAGAGAGGATGCAAGAGCTGCAATTAAAACGATAAATGATGCGGCAAAGCTTATAGAGGAAGGAAATCAGGCTGTTGCGATATATCCTGAAGGAACCCGTCATACAGGAGAGGGAATGCTTGAGTTAAAGCACGGCTCGTTTAAAATTGCTTTAAAAGCAAAATCGGGAGTTGCAATAACTGTTATACAAAATAGTGACAAGGTTTTAAAAAGATTTCCTTTTAAGTTTACAAATGTTTATGTAAAATGCGTAGATTACATAAGTGCAGAAGAAGTTGCCGAAATGACCAGCGCACAACTTGCAGAGAAAGCAACAGAACTTATGCTTGCGAATTTATAAAATATAGTTATTTAACAGCGTGTTCAGAAAATGACACGCTGTTTTTTAAATATACAAATAAATTCAACAAAAAATCTTGACAATGCTAAAGCGGTTTAGTATAATATTTATATACTAAAAAAAGGAGAGAGGAAAATGAAAAAGATTTTATCACTCTTATGCGCTATTGCAGTATTGGCAACATGCATAAGTAACATCCCTATGGCACTTGCAAGCGAAACAGAAGAAACTTATTATCATGTTGAAAGATTCAACATAGATGATAAAATCACAATTGAAGATGCTCTTATCGAGTTAAACAATGGAGAAGAATATGAACATACACTCGAAATTCCTCTTGGGTGGGATTGGTTTTCAACAGTAGGAAAAGGTGCAGAGTGGCTTCACAATCCTGATACCAGTACCGATGTAACTTGTATAAGATCTTTACTTCAGGAAATTGAAGGAACTACATACTTAAGAAGAACAGGAACAGACGTTGCTTTAACAAAGATGGTTGATATTGAACCTGGATATCAGTATACTCTTACTTCAACAGCCTTCTCAACAAAAGCAGATGATGCGACACAATCATCTTTAGCATACTTTTTATATCATAAAAACGAAGACGGAACATATACCGAAATTAATGAATATCTTGAATCCATTGGTGCGCAAACACTTACAAATACAATGCAAAAAACAAAGTATTATGCTTCAAGAGAAACAAATGAAATAGTTTCATTTAACGGCAATCCTGAAGCAAGAAGTGCGGAACTTTCGTTGACTTTTAAATCAGAATACAAAGCGGTAAACGCAATAATGGTAGCAATAGGCGGATATGGTGGCGGAAGTAACTCGCGTAACTTTGCAGTATGGCACGAAGGTTTTGAAATTGCACAGGGCGAAGAAGTTGACATTATTTACGATGGCGAAACATTTACTGCTGATTATGAAGAAAAAGAAATCACAATTAACGGTATCTGGAATGGAACGCCTATAACTTATACAGCTACACATCAGCTTCCAAGCAACAAATGGACAGTTGAAAAGTATGAAGATGGAACATCAGACTATCAGCTTAATAACTACATTAGCAATGAAACAATAGTTGGTCAAAGCTCAACAGCGGTAAGTAGAGAACCGTTCTATCAGGTAAAAGGTTCTGCTGTAAGATTGGCAAAATATATTGAAATTGAACCCGGGTACGAATATACGCTTAGTGTAGATGCAACAGCCTTTGGAAAAAGTGGTGTATGGTCAACAGCGCATGTTTACCTTTACCATAAGAGTGAAGATGGTAGTTATACACCAATTAACGAGTATCTTACACAAAACAGATTCCAAAAAACAGTTGAAACTGTAAAATTCACAGGGACAGAAGGTTCTGACTTAGGAACTTATACTGAATCGTCAAGATATGCTACCGGAAACAATTGTTACGATATTCCTGTTGATGTAGCATTTACAATTACAGATCCTAGCGTAAATGCAATTAAAATAACTCTTGGTGGAAGAACAAATAAGGAACTGGGTCCCACAGCAGGTGTATACTATTTTGGATATAAGATAGTACAGGGTAGTGCGGTTGATATGGTTAGCAACGAAATGCCTCCTTACCTTACACTCGAAACAGTGGGAGAAAATAAGGTTGTAAGATATGTTCCTGAAGATATTCCTGAAGTTATAGCATCCGAAACAATTCCTATGATACCCGAAACTTACACAGTACCTGATGCAGCATGGGGAGGATATAACCATGAATTAACTATTCCTACAGGTTGGGGATGGAAAGCTACTGGCAGAAACTCTTGGTGTGACCAAACTTTAACAAATAAAATTGGGCTTATATCACAAGGCACCAACAAACTTCCCGCTGTTTTCGGCGGTGACGTTGCCCTTACAAAATATGTAGACAATGTTGTACCAGGGTTTACATATAAAATAACAAGTACAGTTTATATTGCAACACAGGTTCCCAGTGCTCAGAATAACGGTGTAACATTAGAAGCATGGCTTTGCAATAAAGACGGAAATGGTAACTACACTATCCTCAGCGAAACACCTGCTACTTTTAAAGCATTACCTCAAGACCTTACTTTAGGCACAGAAATTTCAACAGGTTATGGAAAAATGAAGGCTGCAGATATACAAGTAAGCATTGATGCAAATGTTGATAATGCAAATGCAATCCTGATAGGTTTTTCTGGATATAATAACTACTCAAGTACAAACCAGCTTGTTGGTGTTCGCGGATTCAAAGTAACAAAGATTCCGGAAAATATTCCTACAATTATAATAGCAGCTTACAAAGAAGAGATAGACGGTTCATTAGCTCTTGCAAAAGTAGCTATAACAAAGAATGCACCAAAAGAAGACGGTTCCTTTGAAGCACCTTACAATATGGATTTATCTGAAATTACGGGTACAGTAAAGGTTAAAGCATTTGTATGGAATGATTTAAGCAAACTTTCGCCTGTTATAACGGCACTTCAAATTCAGTAAATTTATTCAAAATATTAAAAAGGGTTAGATTTTAGCCGCTCGCAAAAAACGAGCGGCTTTTTTATGGGATGCAATCACAAACAACAAAAGAACAAATTTATAGCTTGTAAAAACTGTATATATTGCAGAAAACAGGCATAAAAAGTTTAACTTGATTTTTGTTCAAATAAATGGTATAATAGTTTTAAACAAGTTTCAAATCAATAAATTGCCTCATTTTGTGAAAAAATTCAGTAAATTAACCTTGCAGAGTATGAGTTGTACTAAAGTTATTTAACATACGATTCATTCCATGAAGAAAAAAGCAAGGAATTATGATGGCAGCCAATTTTTGATAATGAAGGTTGTGTTTTTATTGAAAAGGATGTCATCTAAGTTGTTCATTTATTAATAATTATTGGAGTGATAATATGAAAAAGCTTACGGTAAAGGATATTGCTGAAAAAGCCGGAGTTTCTGTAACGGCAGTATCGTTTGCTTTAAATGATAAGCCAGGGGTTTCTGAAGTAACCCGACAAAAGATAAAGAAAATAATAGAGGAAACTGAGTTCAAACCAAATCTGGCTTCAAAAAAATTGGCTTTGAAAAAAAGTTTTAATATTTGTCTTATGATGAATGCTTTTTCTTCTCCGTTTGAAGATTTGTTTTACTTTGAAATTACTCGCGGAATAATAGCAAGAAGCATGAAGTGTGGCTATAATGTTATTATAAGCAAACCTATTATGAATCAGACTGAACTTCCTGATTTGGTATATTCGGGGGATGCTGACGGCATTATATTTATGCAGGATATAAGCCCAATACTTCTTGAAAAAGCAAAAAAGAGCGGAGTTCCATTTGTAGTTGTTGACTCGCACTCTAACAAAAAAGAAATAACTTCTATAAGTCCTGACTACAAAAAAGCTACATATGATGCTACTTCTTATCTTATTAAAAGAGGACACACGGATATCGCTTTAATTTCTTCAAGTCTTGTTGCGGACTTTAAGGAACAAACAATTTCGGGATTTCTTGAAGCAATGAAAGAACACGGTATTACTCCAAAACCTGAATTTACTAATATATCTGTTGCAAGCGAAGATAGCGCATATTTTGTTACAAAAGATATTTTAAATGCAAAACACAGACCTTCTGCAATCCTTTGCACAGTTGATAGTTTTGCCATAGGGGCAATAAGATGTGCTAAAAGAGATATGAAACTTTCGGTTCCTGATGATTTATCTGTTATGGGTATTGACGATATACTTTTATCACGATACATAAATCCAACTCTTACTACTATGGGTATTGACAAGGTAGGAATAGGTTCTATGGCAATGGATATGATAGTAAGAAAAATAAACGGCGAAGACGTTGAAAGTGTATCGTTACAATTAAATCTTATAGAACGTAATTCTGTACGTGACATATAAAAATAAAAAACCTTGAGAATCTCAAGGTTTTTTATTTTTTTGTTTACGATTTTATTTATCGTATTCGTTACACAAAAGATAAAGAGGAGATTCATCTTCTTCAATCTCGGGAAAACGACCGGTTTGTTCGTAAAAACGGTTGTCGTTAGCATCGTCATTACACATTGAAACTTCTTGTACGATAATTGAACCTTTTCCTTCTTCGCCCCAGAATTTATGGTAAAGACCGGGGGTTAATGTTACACTGTCACCAGGTTTTAAGGTAAGCTCGTAGCCTGCGGGAAAGATATGTTTAACACCGTCGATACTGATTTGGACATCTGTATCGGCAAGTTCTTCGTTTTCGGTGGAATTATAAAGTTTAATTATAAGGTTTCCGCCTCCGCGATTGATTATATCCTCCATTTTGTTCCAATGAAAATGCATGGGTGTAATCTGCTTTTCTTTTACAAGCATAAGCTTTTCAGCATAGGGTTTGGGATATTTTTGAGGGTTTTTCTGGTTTCCGTTACGAAGAGTAATAAGTAAAAGTCCTATATCGTTAAAATCTCCGCGTCCGAAATCGGTAATATCCCAACCGAGCATATTTTCTTTTATTTCGGTAGTTTCTTCGCCTTTTGTTTTCCATTCGTCGGGACTCCATAAAACAAAAGAGGGAAGAGTAATTTTATATTCTTTAAATAAATCAAGTGCGCTGCGCATTGCAGCATTTATTTCTGACCTTTTCATAAATTACCTCCAAAACTATATTTCATACATTAAGATATTGTTGATTTTGCAGAAATATTTAAGTTCTTCCATATAGTCGCCATAAGCAACCATCCAGTGATGTCCTATTCCGTTTGCCATGATTTCTTTGTTTATTTGGGCAACAGGTTTATCAAATTTTATTTTTACGGGGTTGCCGGGAAATTCCATCCCGCATGCAACTGCATCGCCAACCATTGCAGAAAGACGGAAGGTATCGCCATGTCCGCAAATGTTTACCGCGGTTACTTTGCCGGGTTTAACTAAAAACTTGGTACAAACTCCTGTTTCGGCTAATCGAACAGGACAGAGGTCTATTTCTCCTTCTGCAATAGAAAAGCCCGATGAACCGCAATGTGCAAAAAGAATTGTGTTTGCATCATCATCAATATATAAAAGGTCAGTATTGTTTACGGGCTTTTGAGAAAGCTCGTACATAAGCTTCATGGTAAGAGCGTTAGTTACATCGCCTTCGCACGAGCCTACAATACCCTCTTCTGCTAAAAGAGAATAACCAAGGCATATTTTACCCATATATGTAGTATAACATTTTACGGAAAGAGCTTCAAGGTCATATTCTTTTGAAAGCTCTTTTAAAGCGGCATAATACTTAATGGACTCAAGCATACTTTCTTTTGATGATGAAATTTTGCAAGGCTTTAAAATGTCCTTTTTATCTTCTAAAATCTTTTCTGCTTTGGAATCGGAAATACTGGAGACCTTTTCAGTCATTTCCTTTTCGTCGATATTTACTACCCTTGCTCCAAGTTTTTGTTTGATAGAAAATTCGTCATAGGCAATTTCGGTCATTCCCTTAACACGTCCGCCTATAGCACCAACACGTACACGGCTCATACAGGTTTTAAGAGCATAAGCAGTTGCAATCTTTTTTGCTTCTTTAGCACAGTCTGTTTGATCTGCGTAGCCGTATATAAATTCGTATCCTTTGCCGATATCAGTAAATACTGCGCCAATCTGATGTGCACAGCAAAGAGAACCTGTGTCAAATGCAGGATATGCACGTAAAATAACAGCCTTATCAACATAGGAAAGCAAGTCAAGCAGATGATGGTCTTCACTCCATGTAGCGATACAAATCATTATCATATCGGCGTCGGAGGTTTTAAGTGCGTCTGCTGCTTTTTTTACTGTTTCAAGGTCGTGCATTATAACGCCTGTATTTTGGCAATTTACACCAACAGCACAAAGAGTTTTAACTGTTTGGTCTAAAAGTGACGAAGCTTCGTTATAGCCCACTTCAAATGGGTGTGCCAAACCTACTGCGGCAATATTTATATTCATAGCTTTGCTCCTTATTTGTTATATTTTGCTTAAAGTCCATACCTCTTTATGCTGCATTGTTTTATTTGGTAAAACAGATGTATAGGGGGAAAGACTTTCGAGTTCAACCATATGCTCACACATAAAGGTTTCGTAAGATACGTTACCGTCGGGATATGGGAGGTCTTCGTTTGCGTCATAAGATATTTCAAACTTAAGTCCGTTATTTGTGTAAGATATAGCTCCGCATGGATGACCTACGCCTATTTTATATCTTTGTTCAATCGGAATATGTTTTAAGGTAACGCTCTCTTTTGAATAGGTGGCTCTTTCGTCGCCAAGGTTTGTATAGTGCCACATTGAAATGTAGTGAAGAGGATGGTATGCCTTATAGCACTGATGCAGAGGGATTACCTCAGTTCCTCCCGGTGCCATTGACGATATTGCCCACAAAGAGCCTTCAAAAGGAGTATCGTTTACGTTTTCAATTATATGGTCAACCTCTATGGTGGCGTTATCAGAAAATGTGATATGCATAGATTTTTTTATGCCTAAAACAGGGTCAGTATTTTGGGTAACAATAATCTTATTATCCAAAATAGTGTAGGATACAGGTTCGTTATCGGGATAATATACCGATTCTGTTTCAGGTGCAATCCAAAGTCTGTGACCGCCGTATATACGCCAGCCTTCAGGAGTTGAAAGGTCAGTCATCTCTTTTGGTTGTTCAAAAAACACATTATTCATACCTAAAAAGGAAAAATGTGTTATTCTTATACCAAAATCAAGAGGAATAACTATTTCAACAACGCCGTTATCAGCGTAAAGTGATTTCCCGAAAAGGGGATGATTTCTAACGTTTGTATTCATGACTTTATTACGGAAGAACACGATAGGGAACTATGCGATGAGCATCGTTAGACATTCTGAAAGCTTCAGCGTACTTAACACCGCACTGCATTCCTCTGTATTTTGCCGTTGTAACATAGTTTTCAAAAAAGTCTTTATCTGCATTTTCTTTATAGTTTGCGGACATCCAAGCAATCTGGCTCTGGTGCTGTCTGCACATTTCCATTTTTGTTTCAAAGGTGTCGGTGATATCTACATATTCGGTAGGAATAAAGCCAAGACCGTGAGCTGCTTCAAAATATGCAATGATGGGGATTTTATCGCAGGGGGGATTTTTTGTTACTATTTTTGCAACAGGAATCATTACTGCGATATCGTTAATGATTTTACTTGTAAGCTCGTGGTCAGGATTATAATCTTTGGGATTGTGAGTTATGATTACATCGGGTTTGCAATATCTTACAAGGTTTATAAATGCAAGTCTTGCTTCTCTGTCTTCAAAAAACATTTCGTCATCATAGTCAAGACAGATATATTCTGCACCTATTATAGCAGCAGCTTTTCTTGCTTCTTCTTTACGGATAGCAGCAATTTCGTCCATAGGGAGGGTTGCTGAACCTACGTTACCGTTGGTAGCGGTTGCAGTAAATACTTTGTGACCTTGTTTTGCATATTTTGCCAAAGTACCGCCACATGAAGTTTCTACATCATCGGGATGTGCACCAATTGCTAATATATTCATAATAATCTCCTTTTTAAAGTAATGAGCCACAGCTTTTTCTGTGGCTCATATTTAGCTTTACAAATATTTAATTAACCCTGTTTCCATCTCTGGATAACACAAGTTACACGTCCGCCTTCTTCGTTGATTATTTCATAATCACCAAATGTTGCGGGGATTACAAGAGTCTGGAACTTGTCGCACACTGCAAATAAGTCGTGATTTGCCTTTGAACGAACTGTTACCTTTGAGCCAACTGTAAGTGTGAACATATGCATAAACTTACCTTCTGTTGAATATTCACCGCATTTTTCAAAGTGAATTCTTTCAACGTGGTAGGGCATAACAGGTGTGCTCTTATATCTGTCGATAAAGTATTCTTTTGTCCACTTAACAACGGAAGGAGTTGAAAGAAGATGATCTTTTACCCATGAAGCTCTTCTTGTCTTTTCCATATTTCTGCCGTGTTCAAGATGCATCTTGAGGGGCTTGCCAGTCATAGTTTTTGCGTTGTCATCCCAGGAGGGTCTTGCGAAGTCATATTCAAAGAATGAATATTCTGTACCATTGATACTGGGATTTGTATCCATTTCAAGTACCATCTGGTTACCGCCATGACCATGCATTGTTCCAGGGGGGATGAGGTAGAGGTCGCCTTCTTTGCTGGACCAGTTAGCAATGAAGTCTTTCCAGTTTTCAATAGGAGTGATATTGTTTGATTCTTCACAAAGTCTTTCCCACTCTTCAATATCTGCATCATCGTGGAAGCCCATCCAGGTGTTTGCACCTTCGTAAGCTTCTGCTATGTAATATGTTTCGTATCTTCCTAAAGGTTCATCAAAATGTTCCTTTACATAGTGGCTGCTGGGGTGAATATGCATAGGCATTGAAATTCTTTCAGCAGGCTGAGGTGTTTTGTGATAACCGTCATCAAGCCAGATGTCGAGGGGGAAGAGTCCGGGATACTGCTTGTTGATAAGTTCACCAACAAGTTCTTTACCGTACTGCATAGCATTGAGCATAGGCATTGAAATACTTCTTTCTCCGCCAAAGTCAATAAGAATACGAAGTTCGGGACCTGCGATTTTGTTCCATGCATTGTTTGCAAGGCCTTCTACGCCGTAGTCCATATCTTCATATCTGTAAGCTCCCCAAGGACCAGGGCTGAATATTTTAACTTCGTGAATAGGATATTTTACGAGTGTGGACATAATTTCATCGTATGCTTTTCTGGGAACGAGCACGAGGTCGTTTTCAAAATAGTTTTCGATATAGAAGTCCATTGCGCCGTACATATAATCCTTCTGGCGTTTGAGCATATAGTAATCGGAATAGTTATATTCTTTCCAGTTATAACCTTCGGTAGGAGTTTTGCAGCCAAATGTTGCAAGTCTTCCTTCCCACATATCCCACTGTACTTTCTGGTGTGTATTATCAATATAGCATTTAACATCAATTACATCTTCAAAAGCTTTGATTGATGCACCTTCACCATAAATGATAACAGCGTCAGCTTCAGCTATTTTATCTTTTGCAGCTGCTACTGCAGAATCTGACATAATATCTTCAATTACACCTTCTTTATTAACCTTACCGAAACCCGGGTCGTCGGTTACATAGGGCTGATTGTAAGCGATAATTTCTTCTCTTGATAAATAAAGTTCGTTAGCTGCAATTAAGGTAGCGTTGATACCTTTTGCTTTAGCTGCATCTGCAACTGCTTTTGCAACCTTTTCAAAGTTGATACCATACCAACCGTCGAGTGCAATTTTCTTTTTGCCTGCTGCCATAATATCAGCAAGAGCCGCACAAACTTTATCCCAACCAAAGATTACGGAATCTTTATTAGCTGCGGAGATAACAATTTTGTTGTCGGCATTTTTAATAGATTCATATACTGGCATAAATCTTCCTCCTAATATAAAAAATACGTCATAAATATTTTTATTTTTATACAAATAAAAAACGCTTCAAGTATATTATACTAAAGCGTTTTAGTCTTGTCAAGGACTTTTTTGGGATTTTTTTATAAAAATAGCAATAATAATTACGAAGAATTTCGATTATAAGTTTGCAAGCTCCACTGTAACTTTAAGGAACTTGTCAATATCCTGCAATGAGTTGCAGTGCAGAGGCGAAACTCTTACAGCACCATCCATATTGAAGGACTCAAGCATACGTTTTGAGTAAATACTGGTTGAAAGTCTGTCGTAAACTATTACGCCACGCTTTTCATACTCTAAAACTGCCTCGCTGTAGCCTAAATTTGTAAAGCCCATTGCTAAAATTAAATCTCTTACAGTTAAGTCTTCGTAGTCTAAAAAGACTTTTACATTTTTGATATGGCGTAAACCTGGAATTTCGGGCGTGCCTTCAAGCATTCTGTGAAGTAAAGCCCTTTCCTGAAGTTTTATTCTTGTCATACCCTCTACAAATAATTCTCTTCTGTCTGTGCTTTCTATATATTTTCCTCCAAGCCAGCATACATAATCAACTATTGTTGTAACGGCTGCATACTGTGCAGGAGCAGGACTGCCAAGTTCCCATATTTCGGCGGGTTTGCCGAGTAATTTATGGTGGGGTAAGGTTGAAAGTCTTTCCGAAACCCAACCGATTCCTGAACCGCGGTATCCAAAGAATTTATAAGGTGCAATGTTTACTCCGTCTACGGGTGTTTTTTCGAGGTCAATTATTCCGTGAGGAGCGTGTTGAACACAGTCAACAATAATATACAAATCTTTCTTTTTGGCTCTTGCAAGACGAACAATTTCTTCAATATCATAAATTGCACCTGTAATGTTTGATGCATACATAACACTGAGTAAAACTGTATTTTCATCAACCAAAGCTGCAATAGTTTCGGGGTCAACACCGCCTGTTACTTTATTGCTTTGTGCAACTCGGAGCTCTCTGCCAGTTTTTTCAGCATAATATGAAGCTGCATCAAAAGCAGAAGGATGTTCCAAAACAGAAGTAACTATGTTTGTGCCTTCTATATTTTCTGCAACAGCACCTACCATCTGGAACATAAGCTGTGAAGCTGTTAACGATGTTACAATACTTCCTGTTTCGGGCGCATTGAAGATGATACGGATATCGTCTTCGCCTTTTTTTTGCACATCCTGAAGATATCGTGCCATTTTGTGTATTCTTTCGGGACAGTCGGGGATAGAATCCATTTCAGTAAAACATTTTTCAACTTCTTTAAGTCTGAAAGAACCGCCTGCATTATCAAAAAAGAGTCGTTCTCCAACAAACTTGTCTTCGTTTAAATATAAAAATTTGTCCTGAACCTCTTTCATAATTTCGTCGCTGAAGGCTAAACCGTTGGGATAATTCATTTTTGTTTCTCCTTTGAAAAATTGTAAAAAGATTTAATATCTAAAACGTTTAAGTTCTGGTGTAGAAATTATAATATATTATTATTTTTTTGTCAAGAAAGTTTTCTAAAATTTAAAGAAAAATCCACGCTTACCGAAGGGGTAAGCGTGGATTTTTTTATTCTTCGCTGAAATTTTCTTTGTCTACACCACACAGGGGACAAACAAAATCATCGGGTAAATCTTCGAATTTTGTGCTGGGAGCAATGCCGTTATCGGGATCGCCCAAAGATTCGTCGTAAACCCATCCGCATACATCACAAACATACTTTTTCATAATAAATACCTCCAAAAAATTATTTTATTTCTTCAAAATCGGCAACGCCGTGTTTACAAAGCGGACAAATAAAATCGTCGGGAAGAACATCTCCTTCGTATACATATCCGCATATTTTGCACACATAGCCTTTTTTGCCTTCTGTTTCGGGTTTTGGTTTTACATTGTTATGGTAATAGGTATAGGTCATAGTTTCTTTATCTGAAAGAACTCTTGACTCTGTTACTGAACAAATAAACATTCCATGAGTATCAAGGTCTATATATTGTTCTACCTTGAGTGACATAAACGAATTTATATAGCGGGGGAGAAATGCAAGTCCGTTATCCGAACGCAGGGGCTCGTAATCTGCAAATTTATCTACATTTCGTCCGCTTACAAATCCGAATTTTTCAAAAACAGAGAAGGGAGCATCAATGCTTAAACAGTTTATATTCATTTTACCTGTCTGTTTTATTATATGATGCGAATAGTTTTCTTTATTTATTGTTACAGCTATTTTGTGTGGAGTGCTTGTAACCTGTGTTACTGTGTTTACAATAAGTCCGTTGTCTTTTTTGCCGTCATTTGATGTTACAACATAAAGACCGTAACCTATATTAAATAATGCCGATAAATCGTTCTTGTTTGCTGTTGAATCCTGTTGTGCAAGATAATCCTTACAAAGTTCGTTTGCCAAAGTGTCAAGTTGGGACATACTGTCTTCATTTAAAGCAGAAAGTATTTTTACCGTGGTATCTGCATAGGTTAAGTTTTTGCTTTTTTCAAGCATTTCTTTCATAACTTTTGCGGCCAAAGGAGCCCAGCTTCCGTTTTCTATAAATGCTACTGTGCGGTTAGAGAAATTGCGTTCGGTTAAATGATCTATAAACTCACGCATAAAAGGGAAAATATCTGCGTTATAGGTTGTAGTTGCAAGTACAAGCTTGCTATATCTGAATGCATCTTCAACTGCTTCAGCCATATCACAACGTGCAAGATCGTTTATTGTAACTTTAGGACATCCGTTTGCTTTAAGTTTTTCGGCAAGCTTTAAAACAGCCTTTTTTGTATTACCGTAAACAGAGGTATAAGCTATAACAATACCTTCTTCTTCGGGTTGGTAGGATGACCAGGTGTTGTATAATCCGAGATAGTATCCAAGATTTTCTTTTAAAACAGGTCCGTGAAGAGGACAAATAATCTGAATATCAAGTGCTGCAGCTTTTTTTAAGAGGCTTTGTACCTGTGTGCCGTATTTCCCAACTATACCAATATAATAACGTCTTGCTTCACATGCCCAGTCTTCTTCAATATCAAGCGCACCGAATTTTCCAAAACCATCGGCAGAAAATAAAACTTTATCTGTACTGTCGTAAGAAACTATAACTTCCGGCCAGTGTACCATTGGTGCTGCAACAAAGGTTAATGTGTGTTTGCCTAATGCAAGAGTATCGCCTTCGCCTACAACAATTTGTCTCTCTGTAAAATCTGTTCCGAAAAAGTTTTTCATCATTGCAAATGCTTTAGAAGAAGAAACTATTTTGGCATCGGGATAATTTTTTATAAAGTTCATAATATTGGCAGAATGGTCAGGTTCCATGTGGTGGATAACAAGATAATCAGGCTTTTTATCGCCTAAAACATTCTGTATATTATCAAGCCATTCGTGGGTAAAGTTTGCATCCACGGTATCCATAACAGCAATTTTTTCGTCTAAAATTATATATGAATTATATGAAATGCCGTTTGGTACTATATATTGACCCTCAAATAAATCAATGTTATGATCGTTTACACCTACATATTTTATGTCGTTTGTAATAATCATTTTAATTCCTCCAAAATTTATCAAACATATTTATTATGTCATTATAGCATAAAAATAATATGTTTTGCAATAATTATTTATAGGGTGATTATTTTGAAAGGATTAAAAACGCTTATAACAATTATTGCGGCAGCGGCAGTATCTTTTTTTGTTTCGGCTATAACTGTGGATTACAGAGGCGATACGGATAATATAAAAACGGAGAATGTAAATCTTACGGCTACGGCAGAGATGGAAGAAATTCCCGGAATTGCTGAAAAAATTATGCCGTCGGTTGTGGGGATAATGGCGCAACTTTCGGGAAAAGAAACCTCTATGGGGTCGGGATTTGCGGTAACCGGAAACGGATATATAATGACAAATAATCATGTTATTTATGGCGCAAAAAAAATTACTGTTACACTTGAAAACGGAAAAACACTTCCGGCACAAAAAATATGGAGTGATTCAAGGCTTGACCTTGCGTTAATAAGAGTGGCACAAAATCTGCAACCTATTGCAATAGGCGATTCATCCCTTTGCAAGGTGGGGGAAGAGGTAATTGCAATAGGTAATCCTTTGAGTATGCAGTTTCAGCACACGGTTACGTCGGGAATTATAAGTGCTAAAGACAGGACGATAGAAATGTCGGGATACTATATGGAAAATCTTTTGCAAACCGATGCTTCCATAAATCCAGGTAACAGCGGTGGTCCGCTTGTGAACTCTAAAGGAGAGGTAATAGGAATAAATACAATTAAGGTAACAAGTGCGGAAGGAATAGGGTTTGCAATTCCTGTGAATATATGTAAACCTATAATAGAAAGTGCAGAAAGTACCGGAACGTTTGAAACTCCTTATCTCGGTCTTTATGCTTATGACAGAGCAACGGCTGTTAAAATTCTTGGCGAATATACAGAAGAGGCAGGAATATATGTTGCTCAAGTAGAAGTGGGAAGCCCTGCAAGCAGTTCAGGAATAAAGAAGGGAGATATAATAACTGCAATAGACGGATATGAGATAAATTCTATGTTAGACCTTCGTGAACGTATTTTTTATCATAAACCGGGGGAGAGGGTTAATGTTGATGTTTTAAGAGATGGAAGAAAAAATACTATGACAGTTGTTTTGACCAAAAATAAAGGAATTTAAAAAAGCGTTGTAAATTTTACAACGCTTTTTTGTGTTTTAATATTTCAGATTATAATCTGTTTGCCCAATATACGGCATTTTCTACCCATTTTGCTATACTTGCATCTTCCCATTTTTCTTCATTACATTTTGTTATCTTGTTTCCAAGACAGAAGCCGTGTTTTGAATCGGGATAAATGTGAAGCTCGTACGGCATATCGTTGTCAGCATAAGCCTCGGCTAAACACAAAGCATTTTTAGCGTTTACAACCACGTCATTTGCACATAGTGTCATAAAAATGGGACAAGAGTCTTTTGAAACATGTCTTTCAAGGCTTACCTTTTCGAATATTTCCTGATTCCCAAAATCACTGCCAAGTAAATGTTTAAAGGTGTCTTCATGGTCAATAGTATACAGATTCATAGCGGTTACAACCGGATAAATCAATATTGCGCCCTTTAATTTATTGTAGCCGTATTCCATATCTATTGCATCATAAACTTCTTTTAAGTTCCACATAGTTGCCAAAGAACCTGCAAGATGACCGCCTGCTGAAAAGCCCACTGCAAAAAGCTCTTCGGGGTCAATATTATATTCTTTTGCGTTGTCTTTTATATGCTTAATTGCTTTTGATGCTTCAATAAGCTGTTTTGGGAATGTACCATTTACCCCGTTTCTGCTCACTGTATAATGTAAAACAAATGCATTATATCCATAAGGCATAAACGCCATTGCTACCGGGTCTCCTTCAGGGGGATAAATGTTCTGGTATCCGCCGCCTGGGATAACAAGCATTGCTTTTCTTACAAGACCAGGCATTTCGTCTGCAATATAAGCATCAAGATAAACATTTTTGTTTTCTTCATCAAGATAAATTCTTTTTAAAACCATGGCAAATTCTCCTTTGTTAATTATATTTTGATTACATCAATTGTATCATACATTTTACTTTAATGCAAGAAAATATTGTTATATAAAACAGAAAAAGGCTGAGAATTCCTCAACCTTTGTTTTTATTATATTTCTGCACCGTTCAAAAAATCGGATATAATGTTTAAAACCTTTTGATGACAACCACCGCAACCGGTAGAGCATTTTGTTATTTTCTGAACATTTTCAAATGTTTTTAAAACATCATCAAATTTAGTGTTGTTTTGAATAGCATCAGCAATATCGTTGTAGCTTACCTGCATACAATTACAAACAGTATAATTTTCTACCATTTTTATCCATCCTTTTTAGAAAAGGACTGCCCTTTCACAGTCCTTTAATTGATTTTATTTAAAGTATCTCTTTAAAAGACCTTCTAAACCTCTGCCATGTCGAGCTTCATCGCGAGCCATTTCGTGTACTGTGTCATGGATAGCGTCAAGACCGTTTTTCTTTGCACAGGATGCAAGGTCAAATTTTCCTTGTGTTGCACCATATTCGCAATCAACTCTCCATGCGAGGTTATCTTTTGTTGTAGCTTTCATATTAGGTTCTAAATCTTCGCCTAAAAGTTCTGCAAATTTTGCAGCGTGTTCAGCTTCTTCATAAGCAGCTTTTTCCCAGTAAAGACCTACTTCGGGATAGCCTTCTCTGTGGGCGATACGAGCCATGCACAGGTACATACCAACTTCTGCACATTCGCCGTTGAAGTTTGCCATTAACTGTTCGAAAATATATTTTTTATCTTCTTCTGAGATATCCGGATTGTTTTTAACTGTTTTACCGTAAATACCATATTCGTGTTCTGCAGCAAGAGCCGCACCTTCTACCATTTCTTTAAACTTTTCAGCCGGAACTTTACAAGCCGGGCA
>JAZNQL010000007.1:0-5687 GCA_045590155.1 Clostridia bacterium
ATTGAAATTTTAATTTTTTGTGTTATAATATTAAATTGTATTATAAAGCTTGGAGGAATAACTAATGAAAGTAAAAAACGTTGAAAAGTTAGAAAACAATAAGGTAAAGTTAACTATTGAAGTTGACAAGCAGGCATTTGAAGAAGGCGTGGAAAAAGCATATCGTAAAAATGTGAAATACATATCCATTCCCGGCTTCCGCAAGGGTAAAGCTCCCCGTAAAGTTTGCGAAAAATACTATGGAGAAGGCGTTTTTTATGAAGATGCTATAAACTTTGTATGCCCCGATGCATATGATAAAGCAGTGGCAAAAAGCGGTATAAAGCCTGTTGACCGTCCTGAAGTTGATATTGAACAGCTTGAATCAGGCAAAGCATTTGTATTTACTGCCGTAGTAGCTGTTAAACCTGAATTTGAAGTTGCTGAATATAAAGGAATTAAATTGGATAAAATAGAATATAAAGTGTTGGCAAAAGATGTTAACGCTGAAATCGACAGACGTCGTGAACAAAACGCAAGACTCGTTTCAATCGAAACAGCTGCAAAGAAGGGTAATATTGCAGTTATTGATTATGAAGGTTTTGTTGACGGTGTAGCATTTGACGGAGGTAAGGGCGAAAATCATAATCTTGAGCTCGGTTCCGGACAGTTTATTCCTGGTTTTGAAGACCAGCTTATTGGTAAAAAGGCAGGTCAGGAAGTTGACGTAAATGTTACTTTCCCCACAGAATATCATGCTGAAGAACTTGCAGGTAAAGAAGCAGTATTTAAGGTAAAAATAAATGAAGTTAAGAAAAAAGAACTTCCCGCTGCTGACGATGAATTTGCAAAAGATGTAAGTGAATTTGATACACTTGATGAATTAAAGGCTGACATTAAGGCTAAAATGACAGAAGCTAACAATGTTCGTGCAAAGAGAGAAACCGAAGATAAAATAGTTGATGCTATTGCTGAAAAAACAGAAATTGATATTCCTGAATGTATGATAGAAACACAGATAGACAAAATGCTTCAGGATTTTGAATACAGAATTTCTGCACAAGGCATTACCTTGGAACAATATCAGCAGGTTACAGGTATTGACGAAGCTACAATGCGCGGTCAGTTTAAAGACGGTGCAGCAAGATCTGTAAAAATTAACCTTATTTTAGAAAAAATTGCTGAAATCGAAAAGATTGAAGTTACAAAAGAAGAAATAGAAGAAGAACTTAAGAGAATGTCAGAACAGTATAGCATGGAACTTAAAAAGGTTAAGAACATTATGAAGAATTCCATGGACGGATTAAAGGCTGATTTATCTGTAAATAAAACTCTGACTTTCTTGGTTGACAATGCAAAAATAACTAAAAAGGCAAAGAGTAAAGGAGAAGAAAAAGATGAGTCTGGTGCCGATGGTAATAGAGCAGACTAATAGAGGAGAACGTTCTTACGATATCTTTTCACGTTTGCTTAAAGACAGAATAATATTTTTAGGCGAAGAAGTTAACGATGTAACTGCAAGTTTAGTAGTTGCACAGATGCTGTTTTTAGAAAGCGAAGATCCCGAAAAGGATATAAGTCTTTACATAAACAGCCCCGGCGGCTCAATAACCGCAGGTATGGCTATTTATGATACAATGCAGTATATAAAGTGTGACGTATCTACAATTTGCGTGGGTATGGCAGCTAGTATGGGTGCATTTTTGCTTGCAGCCGGGGCAAAAGGTAAACGTTTTGTTTTACCTAACAGTGAAGTTATGATTCATCAACCCCTTGGCGGAATGCAAGGTCAGGCTTCGGATATTAAAATTCACGCAGACAGAATTATTCAAATGCGTACCAAGTTAAACACTATTTTAAGTGAAGTTACTGGTAAGCCTTTGGAAATTATTGAAAAAGATACTGACAGGGACAACTTCTTAACAGCACAGCAGGCAGTTGAATACGGCCTTGTAGATAAAATTATTACAAAACATTAATTTTTACGCCAATCGGAAACGGTTGGCGTTAATCCTTTAAGGGAGGACAGTATTAAAATGTCTAAATTCAACGAACAGGCACAGTTGAAGTGTTCTTTTTGCGGAAAAAGTCAGGATCAGGTAAAAAGACTTGTTGCCGGCCCTGGTGTATATATTTGTGACGAATGTATTGAACTTTGTTATGAAATTATTGATGAAGAAATTTTGGATTCTTCAAACGATGCTATATATTATGACGAAATTCCTAAACCATACGATATTAAAAAAGCTCTTGACGATTATGTAATAGGTCAGGATACAGCTAAAAAGCATTTATCGGTTGCGGTTTATAATCATTATAAGAGAATATCGGCGCAGGTTGAAAGTGATGTAGAAATACAAAAAAGCAATATTTTACTTATGGGTCCAACAGGTTCTGGAAAAACATTGCTTGCACAAACCTTGGCAAAGGTTTTAAATGTTCCTTTTGCAATTGCTGATGCCACATCTTTAACAGAAGCAGGTTATGTTGGCGAAGATGTTGAAAATATTCTGCTTCGCTTGATTCAGGCAGCAGACTATGATATTGAACGTGCATCAAAAGGTATAATTTATATCGACGAAATTGACAAAATAACAAGAAAAAGTGAAAACCCCTCAATTACAAGGGATGTAAGCGGAGAAGGAGTTCAACAGGCACTTTTGAAGATTCTGGAAGGAACTGTAGCTTCTGTTCCGCCGCAGGGTGGCAGAAAGCATCCTCATCAAGAATTTATACAGATAGATACAACAAACATTTTGTTTATTGTAGGAGGTGCTTTTGACGGGCTTGAAAAAATAATTGAAAGAAGAATAGGAAAAAAAGCGATGGGTTTTGGTGCTGAAATTTCCTCAAAGGTAAGCAAGGATATATCAGAACTCTTTAAGCTTATTGAACCTGAAGATTTATTGAAATTTGGATTGATACCTGAATTTGTAGGAAGAATCCCAGTTATAGCGGCACTTTCGGCTTTAGATAAAGAAGCTCTGGTAAGCATATTGAAGGAACCTAAAAACGCTCTTACAAAACAATATGAAAAGTTGTTTGCACTTGACGGAGTTGAACTTGAGTTTGAGGAAGAAGCTCTTGTAAAGATGGCAGAAAGTGCAATTTCACGAAAGACAGGAGCAAGAGGTCTTCGTGCTATAATGGAAGAAACTTTGACGGACATTATGTTTACCATTCCGTCAGACGAAACCATAGAAAAGGTACGCATAACAGAAAATTGTGTAAACAATAAAGAGGCACAGCCTGAAATTACAAGAGGAGATGGGGTAAGAAAAATAAAAAGACCTGCTCCCAAAAAACAAAGGATAAGCGAGGAATCGGTTTCCTGAAAGGAGAACTTATGGCATTTTTAACTTGCAATTTTTATTCAGAAATACTTTCGAAAACGGTTGAATTTAATGCAACCATCCCTGAAGGATGCGAAAACGGAGCAAAAACATTATATCTTTTGCACGGATTTACAGAGAATTCAACGGCTTGGTCAAGATTTTCTTCGATAGAAAGATATGCAAAACTTAATAAAATAGCAGTAATTATGCCCGATGCAGGAAAAAGTTTTTATACAGATATGGCGTATGGGGACAAATACTTTACTCATATTGCCTACGAAATTGTTGAATATACAAGAAAACTTTTTAATTTAAGTAACAGAAGAGATGATACTTTTATAGCAGGACTTTCTATGGGCGGATATGGTGCTGTAAAAATTGCTTTAAGAAGACCTGATATATTCAGTGCAGCGGCATCGCTTTCGGGTTGCTTGGATATTGAAGGAATTATAGATATGGAACCTTTGCTTTCAAAGGTAATACTCGGAGAAAATCACGATTTATCGCAAAGTCCTGAAAATGTTATATATCTTGTTGAAAAAATGAAAGATGCACCTATAAAGCCTAAAATTTATCAGGCAATAGGCAAAAGTGATTTTCTTTATGATGGCAACCAAAAATTTAAAGAGGCAATAGAAAAAACTGATTTTGAGTATTTTTATGAAGAAGGTATAGGCGACCATACTTGGGATTTCTGGGATAAATATATTCAAAAAGCAATAAACTATATATTGGAATGAACCTTGCACAGTAAGGTTCTTTTTTTCCTTTGCTTTGAGTATAATAATTTCATCTGGAGGTGAGATTATTAAAAAAATATTTGTTTTATTGTTATCTATGTTAATTTTTACATCCTGTTCTTACAAAGAAAAGCAAACATCAAACATGATATCTTACGAAACAGATGTTTTGGGATGGGGTTTTAGACCCACAAAGGAAGGACCTGAATTTACTAAAACTCAAACAGAGATGATGGAGAAAAATAATTGTATTTATATGGGAAACAAGGAAGAAAAAACATTATATCTTACCTTTGACGAAGGGTATGAAAACGGATATACCGATGATATTCTGGACACACTAAAAGAAAATCAGGTTACGGCAGCGTTTTTTATTACAGGAGATTATTTTACGCGTAGCTTTGATTTGGTGGCGAGAATGCATGATGAAGGACATATTGTAGGGAATCATACATGGAATCATCCTTCAATGCCTAAAATTTCTGAAGAACAAATGCAAAAAGAAATTTTAACTCTTTCGGAAAAATTTGAGAATGAACTTGGCGGAGAAATGAAGTTTTTTCGACCGCCAATGGGGGAATACAACGAAAGTGTTCTTAAAAAAGTAAACGAACTTGGATTTAAAAGTTGTTTTTGGAGTTTTGCGTACAAAGACTGGGAAGCAGATAAACCGATAGGAGAAGAAGCTGCATACAACACTATAATGAAAGGACTGCATAACGGAGCTGTTATTCTGCTTCATGCGGTGTCTTCGGATAACGCTAAAGCTTTAGACAGAGTAATAAAGGATGCGAAAAAGCAAGGATATACTTTTAAATCTTTAACAGAATATCAATAAATTATAACGAATATAAAAACCGCTCCTTGTAAAAATTAAGTTAAGGGGGTGGTTTTATATTGTAAAAAAAAGCATTAGTTTATTAAAAACATTTTTTGCGCTTTTACTGACAGTAACCCTGATTTCTCTTTTGTGCACTCAAAACGATATCGAAGCAACAGAGGAGATAGAACCAAAACAAGTAATAATAGGAGGAAACACCATAGGAATATCCATGTATTTTGAAGGGGTATTGGTAGTGGGATTTTCTGATATAGTTTCAAATGGAAAATATACATCTCCAGCAAAAGATTCGGGTATAAAAAAAGGAGATATAATTTATTTGGTAAACGGGAAAAAAATAAATGAGAGCGATGAATTCAGTAAGCTTGTTGAACAATCAGAAGGAAAAACACTTAATTTAGGGATAAAGAGAGAAAATAAAATTTTAACGAAAAAAGTTAGACCCGCATTTTACGATGATGCCTATAAATACAAAATAGGAGCATGGGTTAGAGATAGCATAGCGGGAATAGGAACTGTAACTTATATTGAACCAGAAAATTTGAAGTTTGCGGCTCTTGGTCATAAAGTGGAAGATGCAGAAACTAAAACAATGCCTTCTGGGAATTTAGGAAACATACGTTTTTGTGAAAATATGCAGGTAATACGAGGTAAAGAAGGAATACCAGGAGGTTTACAAGGAGATTTTTTAAATATAAAATGCGGGACAACAAAGAAAAATACCAAAAGCGGAATCTTTGGGACACTGTATAAAGAAAGTGAAGGCGAAATAGTATTTACTGCAAAATCAAA
>JAZNQL010000008.1:0-28129 GCA_045590155.1 Clostridia bacterium
TTCCTGCTAGATATGTTCACGGTTCATGTACATTTTCTGGCGGAAGTACTTATGGTCATGTATGGGCTCAAGTTTTAATAGGTAATACCTGGACAGTAAGTGATGCAACAAGTTCCAGAAACTCGTTAGGAAAAGTAGTAAATTGGAATACTAATTCATATACTCTTAAAGGTTATTCTTCAAGTATAGACTTCTAATTTTCTACTATTATTTTTTTTAAATTTTTTTATTTTTTTAAATTGTATCCAAAAATGCATCTTATATACTATGTTTTTTAATATAAATTGACAAAAGCTATTCTTTTGTTATACAATATAAAAAAACGTAAGGAGATTTGATATATGAACTTTTCAGACGGTGCCGCCATGTTCGGCATATATAATATAAAGGAAGAAAAATTTTCGCAGTACACAAAGTTGCTTTTAGAGTGGAATGAAAAAATAAATCTTACGGCAATTACAGACCCCGACGAGATAATATCAAAGCACTATATTGATTCAATTTCGTGCCAAGAGTTTATCCCCCAAAACGCTTCGGTTATAGATGTTGGTACGGGGGCGGGTTTTCCGGGGATTCCGCTCAAAATTGTAAGAGACGATTTGAAAGTTACTTTGCTTGACTCGCTTGAAAAAAGAATTAAATTTTTAAACGAGGTTATTTCTTCTCTTAACCTTTCTGATATAAGTACAATACATTCGCGCGCCGAGGATGGCGGAAGTAATCCTATTATGCGTGAAAAGTTTGATATTGCGGTATCGAGGGCGGTGGCTTCCCTTCCTGTGCTTTGCGAATATTGTTTGCCCTTTGTCAAGGTGGGCGGTAAATTTATTGCTTTAAAGGGACCCGATGCAGAGCAGGAGGTAAGCATTTCCAAAAATGCGCTTGGTGTTTTGGGTGGCGAAATTTTAGATATCCGTGATACCTCTTTCGACGGTATGAACCATAAAATTGTTATAATCGGCAAAAAGAAAGAAACGCCCGCAAAATACCCCCGCAAAGCAGGAAAAGTATCAAAGGCTCCCCTTTGATGCACGAAATGTGACGAACGATTTTTCTTTACAAAAATGGAAATATATGGTATTATCATCTTAGCAAACCACAATATGTTGCGGAGGTGTTTAAATGCCAAAGAAAAAAATACAGGGCGATGAAGCCATTGCCCAAATACCTCTTTTTTTAATAAAACCGAGTCCGTATAACCCTAGAAAAAAATTTGAAACATCATCAATAGCCGAGCTTGCAGACTCTATGAGGGAACACGGACTTTTGCAGCCTGTAACGGTCCGAAGAATGTCGGGCGGAACATACGAACTTATTTTCGGAGAAAGAAGACTGCGCGCTGCGCATCTTTTGGGTTGGAAAAAGATTCCTGCCGTTATCCGCAAAATGGACGACACAAACGCTGCGGCAATTTCTTTGACAGAAAATCTGCAAAGACTTTCTTTAAGTGTGTTTGAAGAATCGGACGCGTTTTTTAGTCTTTGTGACGAGCATTCTCTTTCAAGAGAAGATATTTCAAAAAGGACAGGCCTTAAGAAAAAAAGGATTTCCGAAAATTTAAAAATACAGCGGCTTTCTCCTTCTGTAAGACATGAAATTGAAAAAAACGGGTTCGACCGCCAGTATGCACTTTCGGTTGTTCCTATGCCCGACGACGATTTAAAGGTTGGTCTTTTAAAAAAGGCTGCGCAAAATGATATGTCCGCCGAGGCAACGGCCAAATGCACTATGGAAACCATAAATAAGCTGAGCACAAAAGGTGCTTTTAAATCAAAAAGCGATATGAAGGTTATACTGAACACCATTGACAAGGCCGTAGGAATGATACAAAACACAGGTATCAATGCTCAAAAATCAAAAACAGAGTATCCCGACAGATATGAGTATGTTATCACGATAAAAAAGTAGAGCCTTCTCAAGAGTAGCTTAAACCTATACTTTTAAAAAAGTTGCTGATAACATCTATTGTGCTCTGGATATTTATCTCATAATGTATAAGGAAAGAAAAAATAAGAGTACTTATAAAAAGTATACCAAAAACCAGAAGACCTGCCAAATCTTTTGCCTTTATAAGAGGCGGAATGTCAAAGCCTGCTATAATACCCAAAGCAACTAAAACAAGAAACATTTTTTCACCTACCTTTGTAAATTTGATTTTTTCTTCCTTTTATATATGCAATCAACAGAGTTGTAAGAGGAAGTGCAATTTCAAAAATACTGCTAAAAAAAGGTGCCGTGCTTTTTCGCCAGTTTCCAAGCTCAACCCCCGACGAAAAAACCGTTAACGCATAACATACTATAAATGCCCCCAGAATAAACACAATGTTCCGGGGCTTTTTTATGGCGAAAATTTCTTTCAGGCTTCTGTTTGACGCGTAATAACATATTGTTATTTTAAAAAACTGCATTATCACTATAAAAAAGGCGAAAATTATTTCAATTCTTGTAAATACGTCAAAAATATTTATAAACCTTACAAGCTCATAAATAGGTTGGGGCAGAATTTCCTGTGCGTTTCCTAAAACACCTGCCACTACAACAGAAAGGATAAGCATTGTTGTCATTCCTGCTGTAAGCCCCCAAAAAAGTGCTTTCATACTTTTTTGAGGCTTGCAAAATAAAGGTGCAAGCATTAAAAAGGTTACCGTTTCACAAAAGGGACTTGTTAAAAGCATATGTGTGCTTTGCACATATTTCCAGAAAGGAAGAGAAAATAGTGGCAAAAAGTTGTCTTTTCTTATATTGCTTACGAGAAATGATACGGTTAATGCTATGATAATAAGCGACAATAAAAGTATTACAAAAGAAATGCTTGTTGTTTTTTCTATTCCTTTTCTTACTGCATACCCCGAAACAACCATAAAGGATATCATTATCGCATAAAGCGGAGTGTCGGTCATAATCCAGGTTGCAAGAAAGTCGCTTATATGACGAAGATTTAATGCTGTAAGCGACAAAAAGAAAAAAAGATATAATCCCGATATTATTTTCCCCGCTACCTTTCCGTACACCTCAATATTTATTTGCACAAGACTTTTTCCGGGATATTTTTTTATAAGTCCTGCATAAAGCCAAATAATTCCTACACTTATAAGATATGCCAGAATTAAAGTTATAAAGTTTTCTTGTCTTGAAATTTCTATCGAATATGAGTTTAAAAGGATTGACCCTTGTATAAAACAAGCCACACTGAAGCACAGCTCGCGGGGTGTGATTTTATTCTCCATATTCTTCCTCCCATATCCCTCGTATGCCTGTGCTTACAATCTGGGTTTCTACAATTATTTCAACCTCAAGCTCATCGAGCATATCAACCTTTTTTTCGCTAAGCTTTTGCCACATTTTCGGACTTTTGCGGTAAACTGCCGATTCAAGACCTAAAACGTCGGCTTTCAAATTTCTGCTTTTTTTAATACATGCCCTTATTTCATTTTTTATTCCGTCGGCAAAAGCTTTTTCCACATCAGATATTATAAGGTCAAGGTTTTCTGCTTCCTGAACCTCGGTAACCGTTCCCGATGCCGAAACATATATTTTTATTTTTACTTTATCGTCTTTAATCTCTGCACCTATTCTCCCCTTTGATGCAGTTATTTCTATATTTGCTTTGGCTCCGTCAGCTTCTATTTTCATAATGCTTCCCGACGGGTCTTCTGCAACCCATATATAACCTCTTGTTTCTTCTTTAGAAAGTTCACCCACCATTTTATCGCCCGAAAAAACGGCTGTTCCTGCAAGATGAGGAGTTTCTTTGTCTCCCGCCTTTTCTATTTCTATTAACGGAGCTATTGCTGCCTGTCTTTTTGATGCAAGCCTTGAAACAAAATCAAGTATTGTAATGCATACCTCCGCTCCGTCTTTTTTTTGCGATTCTACAAGCTTTGTTATTTGTATTGCAGGAATTTCCTGAAAGGCTGTACTTGAGTTATAAATATCTGACGCCTTTTCCTTTGATATTAAAACAAACATATTTGTACGAAGCTCTGTGTTTAAAATAAGGTAGTTAAAATAATCCCTCAAACCTTGCTCTGCAACCTCCTTGCCGAAAATTACGAGAAGATTGTGTGACATATATAAATCTTCGCCCACCATTTCAACCGACTTTCTTATTGCAGACGAAATATACTCTCCGCTTGTAGTAATATTTACATAGGGTTCAGTGCTTCCGTTTTCCTTTCCTGTTTCGCCTTTTTTACTTGCAGGATATACTACCTGAGAAGTCGCAAGCACTCCGTTCTCTCCCTTGTCAACTCCTATCCCCATAACAATGGGCAGGGTATTTATTTCACGTCTGTTCCAGCAACCGCACAGAATAAAAAGAAGAGATATAGCTGCAGCGCACAAAAGTTTTTTCTTTTTCAAAAATTTCATCCCCTTCAGTCTTTATATGTCTGCCTTCGGGGATTGCTTTTTGCAATACCTTCAGGTCTTGTGAGCAAAAATTTCATGGGTGCTCTTATAACGCTATCTTTTAAATCGTAAGGTCTGACTGGGGCAAACGGTGCAAGATACGGTGTTCCGAAAGATTTTAATGACGCTAAATGCACCGCAATAAACATCATCCCCATAAGTATTCCGAATCCCCCTAAAGTCCCCGCCAGAATCAAAAGTAAAAATCTTAAAACAAATGCCACGTTTGACTGCGAAGGATTTGCATAGGTTGAAACTGCCGTTATTGCCACGGCAATAGACATAGGCGCACTTATAAGACCTGCCGAAACGGCAGTTTCTCCTATTACGAGGGCACCTACCATACTTATTGCCTGTCCTACGGGTTTTGGAAGTCTTACTCCTGCCTCTTTTAAAATTTCAAAGGTTATAACCATAATGATAGCCTCTATTACAACAGGGAAAGGGGTTCCTGCGGCGGCTTTGGCTATGGTGAAAAGAAGGGCTGTCGGAATAAGTTCCTGATGAAACGACGTAAACGCAACATATATAGGAAGAACAAGAATACTTATAAAAAATGCCAATATTCTTACCATACGCAAAAGAGACGAAAAAAGCGGAGAAATATAATAATCCTCCGACGTCTGGAAGCTCTCTGCAAAAATAGCGGGAGCTGTAAGCACGCTGGGGGAACCGTCGACTATTATGCACACTCTTCCCTCTAAAATTTTTGCGGCGGCAACATCAGGCTTTTCAGTATTTGCTATAAGAGAAAAAACAGGCGAGCCTTTATCTTGTATAAACTGTTCGATGTATCCGGAATCGAGAATTGCATCGGTATCAATTTTTTCTATGCGTCTTTTTACTTCGTCTACAAGTTCTTTTTGGGCAACGTCTGCAAGGTAGGCAAGGGCAACATAAGTTTTGGTTTTTCTGCCTACGGTCATACTTTCTATTGTGAAAGAAGGGGTTTTAATTTTTCTTCTTAAAAGAGCCGTGTTTGTTCGCAGATTTTCTATAAAGCCTTCCCTCGGGCCTCTTATAACGGAGTCGGTTTCGGGGTCTGTAACAGACCTTCGCTCAAATCCTTTTGTATTTATTATTACGGCACCCTCTATTGTATCTGCCATAAAAAGGGTGTTTCCCGACAGTATTTCAAAAATGCATTTATCTATATTTTTTTCGGTTTTTACTTCTCCCGAAATTACAAATTTTTCTTCAAGCTCTTTTATGCTTTTGGGTACTTGCTCTTCTCTTTCAAAATCAAGATACATAAGAGGATTTAAAACGTGCTTTGCCACCATATCGGTTCCTGCAAGTCCGTCAACAAAAAATATTGCACCAAAAAGACCTGTTTTTCCTAAGTTAAATTTTCTTACTGCAATATCGCTGCTTTCTCCAAAAATTTCTTTAAGGCGTTGTATGTTTTTATCAAGATTTTTTCCTAAAGTTTCGTCTTCTGCAATATATTTTGAAGATACATCTTTGTATCCCATACGATGCATCCATCCGTTTATAAATTTAGCAAATTTTTCGAGCATATTAAATCACCGAAAATATTTTGCCCCATTTTTATCTTTGTATGCAAATTTATGGCAACAAAAATCTTTGTTTAATACAAAAAACAGCGATACAATAAGCCGTAAAGCTATTGTATCACTGTAACTGAATACTTTCTTATATATTATTCCTCATTTACAAGAGCAGTCATATTATAAAGCCCGGGGGTTTTTCCTTTTATAAAAGCTGCTGCCGAAAGAGCACCGTGGGCAAATACGTTTCTGCTTTGGGCAGAGTGCTTAAGCTCTATAACCTCGTCCTCTCCTGCAAATATAACAGAATGTTCACCTACTATTGTGCCGCCTCTTATAGCGTGCATGCCTATTTCGTTCTTTCCTCTTTGAGCTCTTTTTGAATGGCGATCATATATGTAATCTTTATTCTCGGTTACCGCCTCGTTTATTGCATCAGCAAGCATTAAGGCTGTTCCGCTGGGTGCATCAAGCTTGCGTCGATGATGAGCCTCTACAATTTCAATATCAAATTTTTCTTCCAACATCCTTGCCGCTTTTTTTGCAAGCTCTGACAAAAGATTTATGCCGACAGACATATTTGCCGAGAAAAATACGGGTATTCTTTCGGCTGCATCAAAAAGACGTTTTTTCTGCTCTTCAGAAAGTCCTGTTGTAGCAACTACAATAGGCAGATTTTTTTCGAGGGCATAATCTAATATGGTATACAGTGCTTCGGGATTTGAAAAGTCTATTATACAATCTGCTTCCCCCTCAAAATCGTAAGGGTTATCATATACAGAAAAGTTCTCTGCAGGTGTTGTGTTAATATCAACACCTGCGCATATTTCATACTTTCCGCTTTCATGGGCAAGCTCTGCTATTACTTTACCCATTTTTCCGTTTGCACCGCTTAAAATAATTTTTATCATTTGGGGCACTTCCTTATACCGCCAAAACAGGGCGGTTTATGTTTATTTTACAAGTCCGTACTGCATAAGTACGTTTTTAAGTTTTTCTGCGTTTTGGTCTTCCATTTCGCAAAGGGGCATTCTAAGTCCGCCCACTTCCATTCCCATCATATTCATAGCTGTTTTTACGGGGATGGGGTTTACCTCAATAAACATTGCTTTTGCAAGGTCATAAAGGTAAAGCTGCTTTTTAAGACTTTCTGCTGCGTTTCCGTCAAGGAAAGCCTGGCACATATCGTGAACTTCTCTAGGCATTACGTTTGCCACAACAGAAATTACGCCTATGCCTCCTGCTGCCATTGCCGGAACAACAATATCATCGTCACCCGAATAAATGTAAAGATTATCTTTGCAAAGCTTTGAAATCTTTAAAATTTCGGATACGTTTCCGCTTGCTTCTTTTATAGCAACAATGTTTTCGATTTTTGAAAGCTCGTAAGCTGTTTCGGGCGAAATGTTTACCCCTGTTCTTGAAGGCACATTATATAAAATAATAGGTAAGCTTACCGCTTCTGCCATCATTGTATAGTGGCGGATAAGACCTTTTTGTGTTGCCTTATTATAATAGGGAGTAACCATTAAAAGTCCGTCAACGCCCAAAGCTTCAGCTTTTTTCGAAAGCTCTATACCGTGTTTTGTGTCATTGGAGCCTGTTCCTGCTATAACAGGAATTCTTCCTTTGGCTGCTTTTACAACACAATCTACAACCGAAAGATGTTCTTCGTCGGGCATTGCTGCCGATTCACCTGTTGTACCGCATACAATTATTGCATCGGTTTTATTCTCAATATGAAACTCTACAAGCTCTTTAAGCTTTTCAAAGTCGGGGTTTCCGTTTTTGTCAAAGGGAGTAACTATTGCAACCCCCGAACCGGTAAAAGGAATTTTTTTCATAATTTTTTCTTCCTTTCTATAATTATGCGTTTAATTCAATATACTTTTCTGCTATCTGCACAGCATTTGTAGCCGCACCTTTTCTGATGTTGTCTGCTACAACCCACATATTTATTCCCGATTCTACGCTTTCATCACGTCTTACTCTTCCTACAAAGGTTTCGTCACGTCCTGCTGCATTGATTGCCAGAGGATAAACATTGTTTGCTGTGTCATCCTCAAGCACAAGGCCGGGTGCATTTTTAAGGGTTTCTTTTAATTCGTCAAGGTCAAAATCAGATTTCAGTTCAACATTTATTGATTCGCTGTGACCGTAGTATACGGGAACTCTTACTGTTGTTGCAGTAATGCGAAGAGTATCATCGCCTAAAATCTTCTTTGTTTCCTCAACCATCTTCATTTCTTCTTTTGTATAGCCGTTATCTAAAAATACGTCGATATGAGGAATGCAGTTGCCTGCGATTGGGTGGGGGAATTTTTTGGGTGCTTCGCCCGCAAGACCGCGTTCAAGATCGTCCCAGCCGCCTCTTCCTGCGCCTGATACTGCCTGATATGTAGAATAAACGATTCTCTTTATTCCATATTTATCGTACAAGGGCTTTAAAGCAACCATTGCCTGAATTGTTGAGCAGTTGGGGTTTGCAATAATTCCTTTGTGATTTTTAATTTCTTCGGGGTTTACTTCGGGCACTACGAGGGGAACGTCTTTATTCATTCTCCACGCACTGCTGTTGTCAATTACCAAACAACCCTTTGCAGCTGCAATGGGAGCAAACTTTTCGCTTGTAGAACCTCCTGCCGAGAAAAGTGCAATATCAAATCCTTCGTCAAACGAAGTTTCGGTAAGCTCTTTTACAATATGTTCCTTTCCCATAAACTGAATTTTTGTTCCTGCCGATTTTGCAGAAGAGAAAAGTGTGTAGCTTTCTGCCGGAAGCTTTCTTTCTTCAAGTACCTTCAAAAAGGTTCTTCCAACCATACCTGTTGCGCCTACAACGGCTATTTTGTATTGTTTCATAACATTGTCCTCCTAATCCAAGCCTTGATTTATTATTGACTTTTCAAATTATAAATCTGCCGTTAAAATTATATGAAGCTTTGCCCTTTTTGTTTCCATTTTTAATAAGAGCAAAACTTTCCATTCTTTCTTATTATATAATATAACACAAGTATCTCTTCTTGGCAAGCAGAAAATAAAAATATTTCTTTTTTTTTGCAAAAAAATGTTGACAACAGGTGCTTTTTATGTTTTAATAGTTTTGTTTAGAATGAGTAAACTTTTTGTTAATTTTATTTAATCTTGGTGGTACAGAATGAAAATTGGGGATAAAATCCGTAATTTAAGGCTTAAAAACAACTTAACACAAGCAGAGCTCGGCAACCGATGCGACCTTACAAAGGGCTTTATTTCGCAGTTGGAGGCTGACCTTACTTCGCCCTCTCTTTCCACTTTGGCTGATATTCTTGAATGCCTTGGCACAAGTTTCGACAAATTTTTCAGCGATGAAAAAGACGAAAAAATCGTCTACGGAAAAGATGATGCCGTTGTTAAAACCTTTGATGAAGAAGGCTATGAAATCTGCTGGCTTGTTTCTGATGCCCAAAATAATGATATGGAGCCAATAATTCTCACTCTTGCCCCGGGCGGAAAAACAAGCGAAGATGCTCCCCACGGCGGCGAAGAGTTCGGATATGTTTTATCTGGCAGTGTATATGTTTGCCTTGGTAATTCTTCCTATAAAGCAAAGCACGGCGAAAGCTTTTGTTTTGAGCCTGATGAACCTCATTATCTTGAAAACAGAAGTAAATCCCCCGCAAAAATTCTTTGGGTTTCTACCCCACCCAGCTTTTGATGAAAGGAGAAAAAAGTGAAAGCAAAATCATATAGCATTTTCACAATGCTTCCATTTTATTTGTGGCTTGCAATTTTTATTGTTTTGCCTCTTGTGCTGCTTGCACTGTATTCTCTTAAAGCAGGTGGCACTTTTTCGCTTGATAACTACAAAAAGCTTTTCGAGCCAATTTATATGAGCGTTCTTTTGCGTTCTTTAAAGCTTGCTACATTGGCAACTCTTTGCTGCCTTTTGTTTGCATATCCTCTGGCACTTATTTTGTCGGAAACTAAAAAAAGACAAAACCCTGTATGGTTTTTCTTATTTATTGCTCCTATGTGGATGAATTTTCTTATAAGAACTCTTGCATGGCGTTCGATTTTGGATGACAGCGGTGCAATAAATATGATTTTAGAAGCTTTGGGGCTTAATAAGGTAACCCTTTTAGGGGGCGACGGTGCCATTATATCGGGTATGGTGTACGACCTTTTGCCCTATATGCTTTTCCCCATATATAACACCGTGTGCCAGATTCCGAATCATTTGCTTGAAGCGTCAAGAGATCTTGGCGCAGGTTATTTTGGAACATTGCGACGCATAATTTTACCTATGTCAATCCCCGGCATTGTTTCGGGTATAACAATGGTTTTTGTACCCTCTGTTACAACCTTTGTTTTTACCGAATTTTTTGCAAACGGAAAAGGTATGCTTATAGGTAATTTAATAGAACAACAGTTCTCACGCGCAAACAACTGGGGCTTTGGCTCGGCAGTTTCTATGCTTTGTATGGCAGTTATTGTGGTTTGCATGTGGTTTGTAAACTCGGGCGGTACAGATGATAAAGGAGGTAGTGCAGCATGGCAAAGTTTTTAAAAAACGCTTACCTCTTTTTGATACTGTTTATTATGTATTCCCCCATTCTGGTTTTGGTTCTGTTTTCGTTTAATAACGACAAAATAAAGGTGTGGTCAAATTTTGAGTTTTCAATAAAACCTTATATTGACCTTTTTTCAAACAAGGCAATTTTGTCGGCACTTTTTACAACCTTTGCTGTTGCTCTTATTGCCGCTGTTGTTGCCTCGATTATAGGCACAATTGCCGCCATCGGCTTTTTCAAAATGCGTCCCGCTATAAGAAAAGCCTTAACAAGCGTAACCTATCTTCCTATGATGAATGCAGATATAGTAACAGGTATTTCCCTTATGCTGGTTTTTGCACTTTTGCATTTTGCATCGGGATTTTTAACACTTACTTTGGCACATATAACCTTTTGTATTCCTTACGTTATAGTTTCGGTACTGCCAAAGCTTTCGGGACTTAACCCTTCTGTTTTAGAAGCGGCAAGAGATTTGGGTGCAAGCCAAAGTTGTATTTTTAAAAAAATTATTCTGCCCGAGATTTTACCGGGCGTTATAACAGGTTTTTTACTTTCTGTAACCCTTTCGATAGACGATTTTATGATTTCGTACTACACAACAGGGGCAGGCGTGCAGACAATATCAACCTACATCTACACAAACAGGCAGGGTATTGCTCCGCCGATTTATGCCTTAAGTACAATAATATTCTTTATACTGATGATCCTTATGCTTACTGTTGTTTTCAGAAGCAAAGGCAAAAATAAAAAGGAGGAAATTTCGTTATGAAAAAGTTTTTATCTTTAATTTTGACCGCTTTGCTTTCTTCTTCGTTTTGTGCTTGCTCCGGCTCTTCTACTCAAACACTTAATGTATATAACTGGGGCGACTATATAGGCGAAGGCGTTATAGAAAAGTTTGAAGCAGAACACCCCGGCGTTAAGGTAAATTATGAGCTTTTTGATTCTAACGAGTCAATGCACAACAAGGTTTCAAACAATGCGGGTGTATATGATGTTATTTTCCCCTCTGATTATATGATTGAAAGAATGATTTCGCAGGGCGAGCTTGAACCCATTGCCTTTGAAAACATTGAAAACTACGAAAAATATATTACCGATAACTTTAAAAATTTAGACTATGATCCTGAAAATATGTACTCTGTTCCTTATACCTTTGGCACAGTAGGCATACTTTACAATAAAAAAATGGTGGATGGTGTTCCTTCGTTTAAAACTTTGTGGGACAAAAAGTACGAAAACAATGTTATTATGTATGATTCAGAACGTGATTCTATTGGTATAACCTTAAAAATGCTTGGCTATTCCTTAAACTCCGAAAGCGACGCCGAGCTCTTAAAGGCAAAAGAACAGCTTATAGCTCAAAGCCCCAATGTTCAGGCCTATTTTACCGACCTTGTGCGTGAAAAAATGGTTGCAGGGGATGCTGCTTTAGCCGTTGTATATTCGGGTGATGCATCTCTTTGTATAGCAGAAAATCCTGACCTTGCATTTGTTATCCCCGAAGAGGGCAGTAACATTTTTTATGATGCTATGTGCATTCCAAAGGGTTCTAAAAACAAGGCCCTTGCTGAAGAGTTTATAAACTTTATGCTTCGTGAGGATATTGCAAGAGAAAATGCAAAAATGGGTTACTGTATGCCTCACTCGGCAATTTATGAGGATGTAGAATTCCGTAACGAGTACGCTATTTATCCTTCCGAGGAAGCGGCTGCAAATTGTGAATTCTACCACAATCTCTCTGACGAATCAAATGCAAAATATGCTGATATCTGGACCGAAGTAAAACTTATGGTTCACTGATGAAAGGAAATAAAATGGAGCGCATTATTGAGCTTAAAAATGTTTGTAAAAATTATGGCGACAGTGAAGTTTTGCACGACTTTAATCTGTATATTCGCGAAAACGAGTTTGTAACATTGCTCGGTCCTTCGGGTTGTGGTAAAACAACTACGTTGCGTCTTATAGGCGGGTTTGAATCCCCCGATTCGGGCGATGTTTTATACAGAGGACAAAGTATGCAAAAAATCCCTCCTGAAAAACGTAACTTCAATACTGTTTTTCAGAAGTATTCCCTGTTCCCTCATATGAATATATACGAAAATGTTGCCTTTGGTCTTCGCATAAAAAAGATGGCTGAAAAGGATATCCGTGACAAGGTAACCTGGGCTTTAAAGCTTGTTGGATTACCAGGGTATGAAAAGCGTAAGCCCGATTCTCTTTCGGGCGGTCAGCAACAACGTGTTGCCATTGCAAGAGCCATTGTGTGCCAGCCCGAGGTTCTGCTTTTTGACGAGCCTTTGGGAGCGCTTGACTTAAAGCTCCGTCAGGAAATGCAGACCGAGCTTAAAAAACTCCAGAAATCACTCGGTATAACCTTTATATATGTAACCCACGATCAGGAAGAAGCCCTTACAATGTCTGACACCATTGTTGTTATGAACGGCGGTAAAATTCTTCAGATAGGCACTCCTGTTGATATTTATAACGAGCCTTGTTGTAGGTTTGTTGCGCGCTTTATCGGAGAAAGTAATATAATTCCCGCCGTTATGCACGAAAACTTCAGGGTTTCTTTTGCCGGCAGAGAATTTACCTGTGTTGACAGCGGTTTTGAAAAGGACGAAAAGGTTGACGTTGTAGTACGTCCTGAAGATATTAAAATAGTGGCGCCCGATTCGGGTATGCTTTCCGGTATAGTAAAAAGTGTATTCTTTAAAGGTGTTCACTATGAAATGACAGTTGAAGCAAACGGCATCGACTGGCTTATACAAAGCACAAAGATGGAAGAAGAGGGTGCAAACGTAGGATTAAACATTTTCCCCGACGACATCCATGTAATGAAAAAAACTGAAGAAACGGAGACAAAGTAATGAAAAAATTTTTTGACGAATTCAAAGCCTTTGCATTTAAAGGCAATGTAATCGACCTTGCAGTCGGCGTTATTATAGGTGCCGCTTTCAAAGCAATTGTTGATTCACTTGTAAACGATGTTATTTCTCCCCTGCTCGGTCTTTTTGTGAAAAACGACCTTGCCGAGTTACAGGTTGAAATATGGGGCGTTCCATTAAAGTACGGCTCATTTATGACAGCAATTATCAACTTTTTGATTATGGCATTTATAATCTTCGTTTTTGTAAAGTTCTTAAATCGTATAACAACTTTGGCAAAAAAGAAAGAGGAAGAAGAGGAAGAAGCTTCCTCTCCCGAAGAAAAGGAATGTCCTTATTGCTGCAGTACAGTTTCGGCAAAAGCAACAAAATGCCCTCACTGTACTTCAGATATTTAAATTATTTTTACCGCAGCATATATTGCCAGTAAAACTGCCATAACGGCTGCAAAAATTATAAATACCGTGCCGCTTTTTGCGGCACTTTTTTTGTTTTCTTCGCCCGCAAGATAGCGTGAAACTATTTTTTCCGCTTCTGTTATTACGGCATCATTTAGTTTGCTTTCTTTATCCTTTAATATAAAAATTGCCTGCTCGATGTAACGTGAATTTAAGTTGTTCATAACAAAAACTTTCTTTGAATGTTTGTTCATTTTATCACCTCTGCATGCTTATTTTTCCCAATCTTTTCCCGTTTATTCAATAAATACCGCCGCAACCGTCATATCATCTGATATCTGGCGGTCCGAGACAAGGGATAAAATTTTTTTACAAAGAGTTTTTGCATCCCCGTTAAATGAAAGGATTATATCTTCTGCACGATAGTTTTTTTCGCACAATGCTTCGTATGTACCGTCACTCATCATAACTATTTTAGACCCGCTTAATATTTTTACCCTTTTTTCTTCGGTTTCAGCTTTCATCATAACCCCCGCAGGCAGGCTTTCGGCTTTTATGCACATACTTTCGTTGTCTGTTATCACATAGCTTTCGGAGGCCCCTATTTTATAAAAGCGGGCAAACCCGTCTTCTATTGCCAAAAGGTCTATTGTGGCAAAGGAGGTTTCGCTGGATTTTAACATAAAAATTGAATTTACCATTCCTATAACCACTCTTTCAGGGAATCCTGCTGATAGCATATTTTTTATAAGACTTACCGCCGCACGGCTGTTTTGTCCTGCCGTTTCTCCGCTTCCCATACCGTCGCTTAAAATAAAATATTCTGTTCCAAAAGGGGAAAAGGCTCGTCCAAAACTGTCTCCGCTTATTCCGCTTTCACTTTTTACAACGCTTGTGCAAAAAGCATCTGTTTGATACTTTCTTGATACAAGTGACATGCTTTCTCCCTTGTCGCGGATTGTACACATAGGAATACAAAGACTTTGGCTTATTATACTTTCAACACAGTTACGTTTGCCTTCTCCTTCAAAAATATTAACCTCTGCCCTTATTTTGTCCCCGTCTTCAAATATATTGACTTCGGCATCTATCTTATGTTCTGCAAGCTTTGCTTCGGCAAGAGTTTCTGCCGCAGGATTAAATCTTATACCTTTATAAAATTTATTGCTTTCTTCTTCCAGAATTTTGGATATTCCTTTAAGTTGTGCCGCTATAAGAAGACGTCCTTCCTTTATTCTGCTTTCCCAAAGCTTGTCCGTTTTATAGCTGTCAAGCTTTGTATTATAAGCACTTATAAGGCGTGCGGGATTTAAACAGTTTTCTCTTATGCTTTCGGGCAAATCTGAATTTTTAAGTTCACCCTTTTCTTCACAGATGCGAAGCATAACGAAAAATGCAGCATAAGTTATATGAAAATCCCTTTTCCAGCATACACCTGCCCTTTTACACCCTGTGCAAACCCACTTTATTGTTTTATCGAAAAACACGTTTGCAGCATTATCTATGCCAGGGATATGTGCATCGCAAAGCATACAGAATGTATCGGCAACATCGGAAATCGCTTCTGAAATATTTTCCATATCCCTCTTTGCAAGCATATTCATTCTGGCATAGGAATTTTTGTCATTTTTTGTGCAAGGCATTATTTTTTTTACTGCTCCGGCAGGCAGAAGCATATATATAACCGTACCTGCAAGGCTGCTGCAAATACTCACAAAGCTTTGAGTAAATCCGTCAAAATACACTGATAACATTGCAAACGAAATAAAAAATGTAAGTGCAGAGGCACTTTTTCCGTAGCTCGACGCCCTGCTTGTGCACATTGACGCAATACCAAATGCACACATCATGACTGCACTATTATCTCCTCCTGCCGAAAAGCCAAGAATAAGCCCTGCAGCAGCCGCTGCCGAAAGCTCTGCCCCGCACGAAAATACAAGTGCCAAAAATGCAGCCACGGTACAAGAAGGCGAAAATCCGTAAAAATCCACAATCCCTGCTATGCCCAAGTTTACCGCCGCTGCGGCACTTGCAGCATAAAAAATGTTTTCGCCGAAAAAGCCTTCGTTATTTTTTCCTTTTACGGCTTTATCAAAGCCTTCAAAAATAAGAGCGAAGGCAATGTTTAATGCTGCCTCGGACACCATTAAGGTTACATCGTACAAAAGAATGTTATTCCCTGCAAGACTTAAAAATCCCGAAAAAAACACACAGGCTCCCATTAAAATTCCGCGTCTTAAAGGTTTTTTCTGGAAATATGTAAATTTTTTTATGAAAATAGTAAAAAGTATAAGGGTTGCCGCATACTTTATTACATAAAGAGGACCATAAAACAAGCTCCAGAAAACTACGCTTATCCCCGAAATGACGGGAATGCTCTTTGTGAAATCTGCCGCATAAAAAGCTGTCCCAAAGGGCATAATTTCCCCTGCAATGCTTGCTGCCGCCGCAAAAAATCTGAAAATAAATTTTATTATCGGTATTTTAAATCTGCTCTTAACTTGTTTTTTTAAAGCAAGCTCGGTCGCCATATTATCAACTCCTATCTGTTAAATTATAGCAATAAATATATGCATATTTTGTCATAACCCGGCAAAGCTTTTTGATATCTTTTGTCAATATTTTTGGCACAGACTATTGCTTTTTGACAGGTTGTGTAATATAATAGTATATATTATGCAAAAGAAATCAGGTGACCTATTTGATTTTCCGCGATTATCATATCCATTCGCATTTTTCGCCGGATTCAAAGAGTGCCATTTTGTCGATAGCCCTCACTGCTATGAAAAAGGGTTTAACAGAAATTGCTATTTGCGATCATTTTGACCCCACGGCAAACGATCCTGACTGTTTGAACGAATATGACCCCAAAGCATATTTTGATGAGCTTTATGCTGTACGCCAGATGGTTGGGAATCAAATAAAAATACTTGCAGGGGTAGAGGCAGGACAGGCACAGCTTTATCCCGAAAGCATTAAAAAACTTTTTAAAAATTATAAATACGATTTTGTTTTAGGCTCGGTTCATAATACAACGGGAGACGTTGATCTTGCCTTTGCAGAGTTTACTAAAGATAATTACTTTTCATGGCTGCAACAGTATTTTTCAGAAGCTGAAAAGGCTGCTGATACAGCTCTTTATGATGTTTTTGCTCATATTTGCTATCCTGTAAGATATATGAACAGAGTAAATCTTGCCACCATTGCAGGAGAGTATGAAGAGCTTGCCGTTCCGGTACTTAAAAAAATTATAGAACACGGAAAGGGTCTTGAGATAAACACTTCGGGACTTCGTTTCCCTTCCAAAAAGCTTAATCCCCTGCCAAGCCTTTTAAAAAAATACAAAAGCCTTGGAGGAGAAATTCTTACAATAGGTTCAGATGCTCACTTTACTACATATGTGGGGCTTGGAATTCCCACCGCCATTGTTGCAGCAAAGGATGCAGGTTTCCGTTATATTGCATATTACAGAGACCGCAAGCCATACTTTGAAAAAATATAATAAATCTGAAAGAAGAATATTTTACCGGAGCAAAATGTGCTCCGGTTTTTTGGTATAATATGAATTTTTTTTCATATAATAAAATATACCCAAAGAAAATAATTTATTTTTTAAAAAAAGTCTTTACAATTTTGAAAAAGTGTGCTATAATTATCATTGCTCAAAAAATTTCAATATCGCGGGGTAGAGCAGCCTGGTAGCTCGTCGGGCTCATAACCCGGAGGTCGTAGGTTCAAATCCTGCCCCCGCTACCAAAAGAGATACAGTATCCGTCAGGGTGCTGTATCTCTTTTTGCAGGGGTTGATTTTTTGCCTCAGCACGGGTTATGAGTCCGAAGGGCGAATACCCGGAGGGGACGTTTCCGAGCCGTCCGGTGGACGATGAAGCGAGGAAAAAGGAGTGGCAGCGGTCGAAAAAATAGAGCGCGCCACTGCGTACGCGAAGATTTTTTCGGGTACCGCAACAGGGCGTAGGTTCAAATTTTCATCAAAACAAAAAAGAGCACTAGTGCTCTTTTTATCTTTTTTTAAATTCTTCACCGTTTATTAAGTAATCTATTGAAACATTAAAATATTCAGACAGTTTGTTTAAAATATCAATACTGGGTTCCCTTTTCCCGTTTTCGTAGTGAGAAAGGGCTTCGCGGGAAATATTTAAATCCATAGCAACTTTTAACTGGTTGAGATTACGCTCTTTTCTAATCTGCTTTAACCCTTTCATAAAATCACTCCTTGACATTATTGTAACAAAAAAGACAGGTTTATTAAAAAGAAATAAATCTGTCTTTTTATTTAGTTAAATAAGATTTTAGAATAATATTTATATATTGAGATAAAGAACGGTCGTCATTTTCTGCAAGTTTGCGTAATTTTTCGAGGATATCACTATCAATAGTTATACTGATTTTCTCTTTTAATGGTTTCAAAATTATCACCTCTGAAATTATTATACACTAAAATCGTATATAGTATTGACAAATAGTATAAAGTAGTATAAAATGCTACCAAGGAATTTGAAATGTCACATTGGGGAGGGAGATAAAATATGGATATAAAACTTGAACTGTTAAAAAACTATATATCTGATTTTATAAATAACAATTTAGAGGATTTTCAAATTGATGCATCACAAATTGCTGACACTTCGGCAATAAATATGTTGCGTGAAATTCAAAGTATAATAACAGATGAAGAATGCTCAGATTTTGAGGCTGTAGAGAAAATAGTATGCTTGTTTGAAAACAATAATATTGCTTTCGGATTTCGGCATGATTTTTGATACATAGCTTTTACAATATAAAAAACAAAGCAAGGCTTTACGCCTTGCTTTGTTTTTTAGTCTCAAATTTTTTACGCCATTTCAAGCAACATATTTATAAGTCTGCCGTTGCAGGAAGCGTTTGGCGACCAGGGTGCATACCACGGATTTCTCTGGTGGTATCGTTCTGCCATATAGTATTCGCGGCTTATAACTTTGTTTAAGCAATCGTCTAAAATCTGCTGGCAACGTTCAATATCATTGTGATACTTAAAGCATCTTAACCAGTTGTATTCGTGTGCACATACATACCATATAAGATTTCTGCCTTCGATATCAGTATCAGCAATTAAAACGCCGGGGATGTTGGGGTCTTTATCGGGCATTCTGTTATAGAAGCCGTCCTGCATAACACTGCGTCTTGTATAATATCTTATAGCCTTTTCGTAATCACAGGGAGGCATTTTTAAAAGGTCTGCCAAAAAGCCTACGGCGGGAGAGAAGCTGAATCTTTCTAAAACCTCGGGTGTGTTTCCTAAAGGTGTGTATGGAACTTCTATTTCGTCTGCATCTCCTGCTTCTTCTTTAATTTTTTCCCATGTATTTTGTATAACCGATTTATATTCTTCGTACTCTTTTCGAACTTCCTGCGCTCTTTCATCTTCAAAATATTCTACTGCTTCTGTAAAGGAACCGAGGCCTAAAGCATTATTACAGTCTGTTGTAAGCCAGGACTGGAAAACAAGAGGATTATCGCAAGCCGACATGGGCGGGAAAAGACCTTCAACACAAAGATAATTTTCGTCGAGCTTGTCCTTTTCGTCAATAGCTACTTTGCCGTCATAGCTTTCTTTGCCTCGTGTTTCCTTCATCCAGTCAAATGCCTTCATAGCTCTGTCGCGATACTTTTGGTAGTAATCTTTTCCGCGAATCATAGCATATTTACCAAAACTATATAAAACTGTTCCTGTTGCCATAGCCCAGTGAATTCCGAGAGGAACCATTTCCCCGCTTTCTTCCTGGAAAACTGTGAAATATACGTCTATTACAGGTTCGATATAATCATCAAAGTCGCCTATTTTTGCAAGCCCTTCCAAAACGGGCATTGCTTCGTATGTCCATACCCTTCTTTGCATACCGCCCTGTCTTAAATAAACTTGGTCAAGACCTACCGGCATTGTAAAACACTGCAAAAGCTGAACTGTAAGATTTTTTATTATTTTAAACTTCTCGCTGTCATTTTTTATACTTTCGGGAAGCTTGTTTATTCTTGAAAGTTCCTTCTGCCATAAGCTGACAGTCTTTGCTTTTTCTTCTTCAAAGTCAAATTTACGGCTTTCTCCTTTACCGAGCGACAAATAAACAATCTTTTCTTCCCCTGCGTTTAATTCTGTATCAAGATAAGCTACACCTTTTTCTTCACATACTTGCATTTTTTCGTCAGAGCAGGTTACAAAATATTCTCCGCTTTTCCATACTCCGTCAAAGCTCCAGGTGTTTTCTTTTTCAAGCCATACATTTATATTGGGGTTATATACTGAATACACATCAGGGGTTCCGTAAAGAAGCTCTGATTCCTTGCCTGCTCTTAAAATGTAGCCTGTTTTCTGACAAACTTTTTTATCAGTTTCATTTTTTATTGTAGCTTTAATAAAGCAGGTAGGTTTTCTTACAAAATCTGTTACACATTCAAGCTCTGCCGAAAGCTCTCCGAGCTTTATGCTAAGCTTATGTGCAGGAATTCCATCCTCGCGGACTTTATATTCTGATTCTTTGAAATCAGCCTGTGTATATTCGCCCGAGAAAAACCAGATGCCTGCTGAAGTAAGTTCTTTATAATCTTTGTCAATAGGAGCTTCGGTTTCTCCTAACGCAATTTTACCCTCTCTCCACACTGTTATAAGTCTTTCAGCCTTTGGGGGATGAAGGTACATTCTTGTTGTTTGCAATTTCTGCCAGTCTTTCTGCATTATATTCCCTCCTTTGTGCATTTTACATTTTAATTATATTTTATATAATTAAATTATACAATATAAATTTTTCTTTATTTTTTTTAATATATTCTCTTTTTGTGAAATATATTTTCTTTTCTTTGCTATTTAAATTTTGCTTTTTGTTGTAGACAAAAGCTTTGCTTTATGGTATAATACTCTAATAAAGCAAATTTCCATAAGGAGAAATAAAAATGGCTGAAGAAAAAGTAACTTCCAATTTTATTCACGATATTATTGATGATGATATCGCAGCAGGTTTATCGGCAAGAATCCATACAAGATTCCCTCCCGAGCCTAACGGATATCTTCATATAGGCCATACAAAGGCAATTTTTATAGGCTACTCCACCGCCAAAAAATATGACGGTCTTTTTAACCTGCGTTTTGACGATACTAATCCATCAAAAGAAGGGGACGAGTATGTTCAGGCTATCCAAAACGACCTTGCCTGGCTTGGAGTTACCCCTGATAATGTTTGTTTTGGGTCTGACTATTTTGACCAGTGTTACGAATTTGCCGTAAAGCTTATAAAAGACGGCAAAGCATTTGTTTGCGACCTTAACGCTGAACAGATGCGCGAGTACAGAGGCTCTCTTACCTCCCCTGGGATTGAAAGCCCTTACAGAAACCGTTCTGTGGAAGAAAATCTTGACCTTTTTGAAAGAATGAAAAACGGCGAATTCCCCGACGGTTCGAAAACTTTGCGTGCAAAAATTGATATGTCATCCCCGAACATCAATATGCGCGACCCCGCTATTTACAGAATTTTGCGCGCAACCCACCACAGAACAGGCGATAAATGGTGCATTTATCCTCTTTATGACTACGCACATCCCATTCAGGACGCTCTTGAAGGAATAACACACTCCCTTTGCGACGTTGATTTTGAAAATCACAGACCTCTTTATGAATGGGTTGTTGACAATATAGGCTTTGACCCCAAACCCAAACAGCGTGAATTTGCAAAGCTTAACATTACCTACACAAAAATAGGTAAGCGTTATTCAAAAGCTTTGATAGAACAGGGCCTTGCTGACGGATGGGACGATCCCCGTCTTCCTACCCTCTGTGCCCTTAGAAGAAGAGGCTATACCCCGAGTGCAATATTCAAGTTTGTTGAACTTTCGGGTGTTTCGAAGGCTACCTCTTTATGCGATTTCGGTCTTTTGGAGCATTGTATGAGAGATGAGCTGAACTCCTCTGCTTCAAGAAAAATGGCTGTTTTAGACCCCATTGAGGTTGAAATTACAAACTTTGCTGACGATGAGGTTGTTTATTTTGATGTATCAAACAACCCCACAGACGAAAATGCAGGCACAAGACGCGTTGCATTTACAAAGCATCTTTATATCGAAAGAGAGGATTTTTCGGATAATCCTCCCCCGAAATATCAAAGACTTACCCAAGGTAAAGAAGTCAGATTTATGAGCGCTTATGTTGTTCGCTGTAACGAGGCTGTTTATGATGAAAACGGCAATATTACAAAGCTTCTTTGCACGGTTGACCGCGAAACTGCAGGTTGCAACCCTCCCGACGGAAGAAAAATAAAGGGTACTATTCACTGGGTAAGCAAGGATTATGCTAAAGATTACGAAGTAAGGCTTTATTCTTCAATGTTTACCTGCGAAGATACAGGGGTTATAAATATGGATAACTTTAAAGAATTCTTAAACCCCGATTCTTTAACGATTATGAAAAATGCAAAGGTTGAAGAAAGCATTGAAAAAGCAACAAATGGCGAAAAGTTCCAGTTTGTAAGAAACGGATACTTCTGCATTGATATGCATAACCCGCGCGTTATTAACAGAATAGTTACTTTGAAGGACTCCTTCAAGCTTGCCAAATAATATACAAGAGAGGTTTTCTTTAATGGATTATAAAAAACTCGCCGAGCGTCTTTTGCCCGGCATAGACAAAACTCCCGAATATTTTGAAAATCTGTACCCGGCGCGTAACCTTCCCGAAGGTGCAAAGGTTACAAGAATTGCTCCAAGCCCCACAGGCTTTATCCATCTTGGAAACCTTTTCTGCGCCCTTGCAAACGAAAGACTTGCACATCAGTCGGGCGGTGTATTCTTTTTAAGAATTGAAGATACCGATTTAAAGCGTAAGGTTGACGGTGCTGTTGAAGCTGTTATTTCGGCAATGAAATACTTTGATATAAGCTTTGACGAAGGTGCAGAAGTTTTGGGAAATGACACTTATGCCCCCTTCTATCAGAGGCAGAGAAAGGAAATTTACCAGACCTACGCTAAATCCCTTATAGAAAAAGGTCTTGCTTATCCCTGTTTTTGCACAGAAGAGGAGCTTACCTCTATCCGTGAAGTGCAAACAAAAAATAAAGAAAATCCCGGTTATTACGGAAAGTATGCTTCTTGCCGAAAGCTTACCGAAGAAGAGATTTACAAAAATCTTGATGAAGGCAAAAGCTATGTTATAAGACTTAAATCAGGCGGAAATGTTGAAAATCAGTTCCCCTTTACAGATGCTATTAAAGGCACTGTAACTGTTACCGAAAATGACCTTGATGTTATAATCTTAAAATCGGACGGTATACCCACTTACCATTTTGCCCACGTTGTAGACGACCATTTAATGCACACAAGCATTGTTGTAAGAGGGGAAGAATGGCTTGGCACACTCCCGATTCATTTAGAGCTTTTTAAAGTTTTGGGATTAAAGCCTCCAAAGTACGGTCACACCTGCCAGCTTATGAAAATTGATAACGGCAAAAAGCGTAAGCTTTCAAAACGTAAAGACCCCGAGCTTTCGCTTTCATACTACCGCGAACAGGGATATCATAAAACAGCGGTTAAAAATTATCTGCTTACCCTTCTAAACTCAAACTTTGAGGATTGGCTTGCACAGAATGCAGGCAAGGATTCATCGGAATTTAAGTTCTCTATTTCTAAAATGGGTAAAGCGGGAACTCTTTTTGACCTTGACAAATTAAACAACGTAAGCAAAAACACTCTTGCAACCCTTTCGGTTGAACAAATGTATGAATTCTTAAAATTATGGGCTTTTGAATTTGGCACAGAAAAAGACCAAAGCTATTTTGATGACAAAGAAAAGCTTTGCAATATTCTTTCCCTTTGTATGGGTGCAAACTCAAAGAAAAGAAGAAAGGATTTCATAACTGCAAAGCAGGCACTTTCTATGATAGACTACTTCTACACACTTTCAGAAGTAAGCTTTGCGGAAAGTCCCCTTTCAAAAGAAGCTTGCCGTGATATTTTGGAAAACTTTGTTACTTGGTTCGATATTTCCTTGGATTCAAAGGAATGGTTTGAAAAAATAAAGGAATATTCTTCTGCTCATAACTTTGCAACAGATATGTCAGACTACAAGCAAAACCCCGAAAAGTATGCAGGAAACGTAAGCCACGTTGCAGAGGTTATAAGAATTGCAATAACAGGACTTTCGAATACTCCTGACCTTCACACCATTATGCAGATTCTTGGATATGACGAAACTATTTCAAGAGTAAACTCTGCTATAAAATCTTTAAGTTAAATTTTATACGCAACCTGATATCGAAATATTTTTTGAGATAAAAGACTTGCATTATTACGACTTTTTATTAAAAGAGCCGTGCTTTTGCAAGCACGCTCTTTTCTTTTTTAGGAGGAAACTATGGAAAAACGTATTGCTGTTTTGGGAATTGTGGTAGAAAACCCAGCCTCGGTTCCCGCACTTAACGACATTTTGCATAACTTTCGTGAATTTATTATAGGAAGAATGGGAATTCCTTACCCCGCACAAAATATAAGCATTATAAGTATTGCTCTTTGTGCCCCGCACGATACTATATCGGCTCTTTCCGGGCAGATAGGCAAGCTTTCGGGGGTAAGTGCAAAGGCTACCTATTCGGGAGTTAGCTTTAGCGATTAAATTTAATAAATTTTTTAAAAAAGGAGGGATAAAATGACTCTGCAAGGCATTGCCGAAAAGCTTGTGAAAAATCACACTCTTGATTATGACGAGTTTTGTTTTCTTTTAGAAAATAAAACCGACGAAATTGCAATCTTTTTACAAAAAGAAGCACAAAAATGTGCACAAAAAAACTTTGGGAAAGAAATTTATATACGCGGACTTATAGAAATTTCAAACTACTGTAAAAACAACTGTAACTATTGCGGAATCAGAGGTTCCTCCAAGTTAACCCGTTATCGGTTAAAGCCTGACGAAATTTTACAATGTGCAAAGGAAGGGTATATTGCAGGCTTTAGAACTGTTGTTTTACAAGGGGGAGAAGATGAGTTCTTTACCGACGATATCCTCTGCACTCTTATAAAAAATATTAAGTCATCTTACCCGGATATGGCGGTTACTCTTTCTTTGGGCGAGAGGAGCCGTAGAAGCTACGAATTGCTTTTTACGGCTGGGGCTGACAGGTATCTTTTACGGCACGAAACGGCTGACTCTTCTCATTACTCAAAGCTACACCCATCGGGCATGAGCTTTGAAAACAGAATACGCTGTCTTTATGATTTAAAGGAAACAGGTTTCCAGACAGGGTGCGGATTTATGGTTGGCTCGCCATACCAAACCTGCCAGCACATTGCAAAGGATTTATGCTTTATTCAGGACTTTAAGCCCGAAATGGTGGGAATAGGTCCATTTATCCCGCAAAAGGATACCCCTTTTGCAGACTTTAGGCAGGGCACGGCAGAGCTTACGCTATACCTTTTATCAATAATAAGACTTCTGCTACCAAGAGTGTTGCTCCCTGCAACAACGGCACTTGGCACAATAGAAGCAGACGGTCAGCTTAAAGGGTTTTTGCATGGTGCAAATGTTTGTATGCCAAATCTTTCGCCCCCCTATGCACGCGACCTTTACAAGATTTACGATAACAAGGCTTCTTACGGCAGCGAGGCTTTAGAGGGGCTTAATATATTAAAAACAAATTTAGAAAAAATAGGATACACAGTTTCCTCTTCAAGAGGGGATTATTCTGACAAATAGAAAGGATAAGTATTATGTATAACCCAAAATCACTTAAGGCAGAAGAGTTTATTTCTCACGAAGAAATTCTGGACACTTTAAAATATGCCGAAGAAAACAAGGACAATTTAGAGCTTGTTGACAAAATTATTGAAAAAGCAAAGGAAAGAAAAGGTCTTACTCACCGTGAGGCGAGCGTTCTTTTAGCTTGCGAAAATAAAGAAAAAATACAGGAGCTTTATGACCTTGCCGAGCAGATTAAAAAGGACTTTTACGGCAACAGAATAGTTATGTTTGCCCCTCTTTATCTTTCAAACTACTGTGTAAACGGCTGTGTTTACTGCCCTTACCACCTGAAAAACAAGCATATTGCGCGTAAAAAGCTTACGCAGGAAGAAGTTAAACGAGAAGTTATTGCTCTGCAGGATATGGGACACAAGCGCCTTGCAATCGAAGCAGGCGAAGACCCCAAGATGAATCCCATTGAATACATTTTAGAGTGTATTAACACCATTTATTCCATAAAACACAAAAACGGTGCTATCCGCCGTGTAAACGTAAACATTGCCGCAACAACTGTTGAAAACTACCGCAAGCTTAAAGAAGCGGGCATTGGAACATATATTCTGTTTCAGGAAACATATCATAAAGAAAGCTATGAAGCTTTGCACCCCACAGGTCCAAAGCACGACTATGCTTATCACACCGAGGCTATGGACAGAGCTATGGAAGGCGGAATTGACGATGTAGGACTTGGCGTTTTGTTTGGTCTTGAGCTTTACAAGTACGAATTTGCAGGACTTTTAATGCACGCAGAGCATTTAGAGGCTGTGCACGGGGTTGGTCCTCACACAATAAGCGTTCCAAGACTTAAAAGAGCCGACGATATTGACCCCGACCAGTTTGACGGCGGTATTGATGACGAAACATTTGCAAAAATCTGTGCTCTTATAAGGATTTCTGTTCCATACACTGGTATGATTATTTCAACCCGCGAGAGCAAGGAAGTAAGGGAAAAAGTCATTCGCCTTGGTGTATCGCAGATAAGCGGTGCTTCAAAAACAAGTGTTGGCGGATACAGCGAGGAAGAACCCGAAGAAGAAAATTCCGAGCAGTTTGATGTAAGCGACAAACGTACATTAGACGAGGTTGTAAACTGGCTTATGAGAGCAGGCTACATTCCAAGCTTTTGTACCGCCTGCTACCGAGAGGGCAGAACGGGCGACCGTTTTATGAGTCTTTTAAAGGCAGGACAGATTCATAACTGTTGCCACCCTAATGCTCTTATGACTTTAAAGGAATATTTAATGGACTATGCTTCGCCCGATACAAAGAAAATAGGCGAAGAAATGATTTTAAAAGAAATTGACAACGTTCCAAACGAAAAGGTCAGGGAAGTTTTGAAGCAAAATCTTGAAAATATTTCAAACGGCAAACGTGATTTCAGATTTTAAATGAGGAGATAAATATGAGTCTTAACTCCACCCCATCCTCCGAAAGAGTGCATATAGGCTTTTTCGGGGTTACAAATGCAGGTAAATCAAGTATTGTAAATGCTATAACAAATCAGGAAATGGCAATGGTTTCTTCTTTAGCCGGAACTACTACTGACCCCGTTTCAAAGGCTATGGAAATTTTGCCCATAGGTCCTTGTGTTATAGTTGACACACCCGGACTTTCTGACAAAAGCGAGCTTGGTCAAAAGCGTATTAAGAAAACCTATCAGGTTTTAAATTTTATTGATGCGGCTTGTCTTTGTGTTGATGCGCAAAAAGGCAAATCGGAACACGACTTAGCTCTTATAAATGCTTTTTTGGAAAAAAAGGTGCCATTTATTATAGTCTATAACAAATGCGATATTTCAGACAAAAGCTATGACGATGGCATTATGGTAAGTGCAAAAACGGGCAAAAATATAGATGCTTTAAAAAACGCCCTTTCACTTCTTGTAAAAGAAGAGGAGAAAAACACAAAAATTGTAGGGGATTTGCTTTCGCCTTCCGATGTTTGTGTCCTTTGTATTCCTATTGACGAGTCGGCACCAAAGGGCAGACTTATTCTTCCCCAGCAACAGGTTATAAGGGATATTTTAGATTCAAATGCTTTAGCAATTACTACAAAGCCCGAAACGCTTGAGGCTACCCTTGAAAAGCTTTGTGCTCCGCCTAAAATTGTTATTACCGACAGTCAGGCTTTTTCGGAGGTTTCAAAAATTATTCCCGAAAGTATCCCGCTTACATCTTTTTCTGTGCTTATGGCTCGATACAAAGGTTTTTTAAAAACCGCAGTAGAAGGAGCACGCGCAATAGAAAATTTAAAAGACGGTGACAAAATTTTAATGAGTGAAGGTTGTACTCACCACCGCCAGTGCAACGATATAGGAAGTGTAAAGCTTCCTAATCTTATAAAAAAATATACAAAAAAAGATGTTAATTTTGAGTATAGTTCGGGAAAAAGTTTCCCTGAAGATTTATCTATATACAGTCTTGTGATTCATTGCGGCGGTTGTATGCTTACAGAGCGTGAGGTTTTGTTCCGCCAAAAATGCACGCTTGACAGTAAAATTCCATTTACAAACTATGGTACTGCCATTGCGTATATGAACGGAATTTTAGAAAGAAGTATAAAGATGTTTTCAAATATATAAAAGGGGATGTAAAAAAAG
>JAZNQL010000009.1:0-15221 GCA_045590155.1 Clostridia bacterium
TAGTAACAATTTTACTTATAGTGATTAGATTTGCTATTTTATGTTTTATATAATTTAATTTCATTTTTTAGTACCTAGTTTACAAAATTATACGTTTTGAATAAAAAAATATATTCCTATTTCCTTGATATTATATTATCATATAATTACAAAAAAAGCAAGGAGGTATTGTTATGAAAAAAGGTATAAGTATATGGTCGTTTGCAGAAACAGATTTAAGAAAATGTATGGAGCTTGCTCTTGATGCAGGATTTGACGGAATAGAACTGGCTCTTGATGAACATGGTCCCGTTTCAATGGACTCAACAAAAGAAGATATATTGAATGTTAAAAAAATGGCAGACGAGGTTGGCATTGAACTTTACAGCGTTGCCAGCGGTTTGTACTGGACATATAATTACACATCAGCAAATGAAGAAAATGTAAAACGTGCAAAGGAAATAACAACGAAGCAGTTAGAAGTTGCATCCTGGCTTGGTTGTGATACTATTTTAGTTGTTCCGGGGGCTGTGGAAGTTGCTTTTGATCCCGGCGAAATTGTAGAGTACGATGTCGCTTATGAGCGTGCACTCTCCGCTCTTCGTGAGCTTGCTCCCATAGCAGAAAGCTTAAAGGTATCAATCGGCGTTGAAAACGTATGGAACAGATTTTTGCTTTCCCCTATGGAAATGGCGGACTTTATAGACAAGGTTGGAAGTGACTATGTTGGCTCATATTTTGATGTTGGCAACGTACTCTTTTCTGGCTACCCCGAACACTGGATTAAGATTTTAAATAAGAGAATTAAAAAGGTTCACTTTAAAGATTACAGACGTGCAGCAGGTGATTTGCACGGCTTTGTAGACCTTTTGGCAGGAGAAGTAAATTGGCCAAACGTTATCGACCAGCTTAACAAGATTGGCTATGACGGTTTTGTAACAGCAGAAATGCTTCCGCCTTATACTCACTATCCTGAAACAATAATCTATAACACATCAACTGCAATGAATAAAATTTTAGGGAGGAAATAAGTATGTTAAAAGTAGGTTTAATCGGTTGTGGATTTATGGGCACAATGCACGCAAACTGTTACAAAAATATTGAAGGCGTAGAGCTTGTTGCTTTTGCGGATATAAGACGCGAATATGCAGAAAAACTGGCTGAAGGAACAAATGCTGTTATTTACGGAGACGGATATGATTTGATTCGCGATGCCAAATTAGACATTATTGATATTTGCCTGCCTACATATTTGCATTCAGAATATGCAATTGCTGCAATGAAAAAAACAAAATATGTTTTTGTAGAAAAGCCCGTTGCTTTGACACAAGAACAAGGTGCACAGATGCTTAAAAAGGCAGAAGAAACTGGTGCTTATGTTCAGGTTGGTCAGGTTATAAGATTTTGGGATGAATATGTAAAGCTTGCACAAATTATTAAATCTGGGGAACTGGGCAGAATTATCAACGCAAACTTCAGAAGACTCAGTCCTATCCCTACATGGGGTTGGAATGACTGGCTGCTCAAAAACGAGCTTTCGGGCGGTGCGGCACAGGATTTACATATTCATGATATGGATTATGTTCTTTCTCTTTTTGGAAAACCGAGCAGTATAAAATCAGTTAAAAATATTATAGGAGAAAAATCTTCCTACATCAATTCTCTCCTGACCTATGACGATTTTGTTGTAGGCGTAGAAGGTACTTGGGGATTGCCCGCAACACATCCTTTTGAGGCAACATTCAGAGTTGTATTTGAAAAGGGTGTAGTAGAAAATGCAGGTGGTAAACTTATGCTTTATACAGATGCTTGTGCCGAAGAAATCAAAATTGAGAAAAACGAATGTTTAGGCGAAGGTTTTGAAGGTGGAAACATTTCTGATCTGGGCGGATACTACAACGAACTTGTATACTTTACAAACTGTGCAAAGAATGGCTCAAAGGTAGAAAAAGCTACATTATGTGACGGTGTAGAATCGCTCAACTACGTATTAGAGGAGATTAAAAATGCTTAAAATTGGAATTGTTGGCTGCGGTAATATTTTTACTATGCATGCAACAAGTGCTCATCATCTGGAAAATGCTGAAATTGTTGGCGTTTGCGATATAAAAAAAGATCGTGCAGACAAGGCTGCAAAAAAATATAATTGCAAAGCATATTATGACTACAAGGAACTTATAAAAAAAGAAAACATTGACGTTGTGCATATATGTGTGCCCCATTACCTTCATCCCATTATTTCAAAGTATGCTATTACGGAAGGGGTAAATGTCCTTTGCGAAAAGCCTATGAGCATAAAGTATGAGGATGCCCTTGAAAACGTTGCTCTTGCTGAAAAAAACCGAGTTAAATACGGCATTATTTTCCAGTGCAGATATAATGACTCTGCCAAGCTTGTTAAAGAAAAACTTGAAGACGGTACTCTTGGTAAAATTATTTCTGCAAGAGTCGTTTTGACCTGGTGCAAGCCTGATGAATATTATAGTTTATCTGACTGGAAAGGCACCTGGGAAAAAGAAGGCGGCGGTGTTTTAATCGACCAGGCTATTCATTCTATTGACCTTGCAAACTGGTTTATAGACGACGAAATTGAAAGTGTACAAACTCATTTATCAAACCGCGGACATTCCATAATGGAGGTAGACGATACTGCTGAAGGTTTTGTAAAATATAAGGGCGGTGCTACTCTTGGTTTCTGGGCAATGAACAATTACGGATGCGATGAGCCGATTGACATAAGACTTTTCTGCGAAAACGGAAAGGTAAGAATGGATTATGACAGTGCCGAAATTGTACTAAATGACGGGCAAATCTTTTCAACACAAACTACTGTAGACCCCGATATAGTATATGAAGACGGAAAAGATTATTGGGGTTTTCAGCATATTCGTGAAATTAAGGACTTTTATGATGCTGTTGAAAATGATAAAGAACCCTTTATAAGCGGAAAAGAAGCTTTGAAAATTCAAAAACTTATTTGTGAGATTTACAAAAAAGGAATAAAAAATTTTGAAAGAAATTTAGCTCATTAAAAAACACCCTCTCCTATTCTTAAAGGAGAGGGTGTTTTTTTAAAATAATGAAGTTTTTAATATGTTCTTTTTAAATTTCAGATAATTCTCTTTCTAAAGATACCCATGTCAAGCTCGTATACATATTTAAATCCGATATAACGAAGTAACTTATCTGTTTCCTCAAAATTAAAACTTAAGGTTTTAACGCTATGACTATCAGACGAAAGTATTAACTTACAGTCCTTTTCTTTAAGTATATATAGAAGGTTTTCAGAAGGGTATGGCATTGTTCTTAATCCTCTTGAAATTGCCCCTGTGTTAACTTCAAATATAACATCGTTTTCTGCCGCTTTTTTTATATACTTTTCTGCAAGGGTTAAATATTGGGCGTTGTTTAAAAACTTTTTTGTGTCTGTTTCGTCAAATTTAGTTATAAGATCAAAGTGTCCTACTATGTCGGGCTTTCTTTTGCTGATATAACTTACAAAGCTGCCGTAATAGGTATCGGCAAGCTTTATAACATCATTATTGAATTTTTTAAGGCATTTTTTAAACCCTTCACAATCCGAGTCGATGGAATAATATTGCCCGTCAATATTAAAATAGTGCGAACTTCCTATAATATAATCAAAGCTTTCTCTGTTTGTAAAAGAAAATGCATCTTCTTCTATTCCGCAGTAAATTTGTATTTTTTTGCCGTATTTTCTTTTTAGATCTGTTATTTCTTTTATGTAGTTTTCGGTATTTTTCATACAATAGCACAGGTCAAAAGGTGTATAAGCGTGACCCGAAAATCCTATGGCTGAAAAACCCTTTTCGATGGCATAAAGTACAATTTCTTCTGGTGTATTTGCACCGTCGCAATAGGTTGTGTGAGTGTGATAATTAGCTAACATTTTTTAATCCTCTTAAGTGTTCCTTAAATTCTTGTATAGTATCATACCACAAAAGAAACCTAAAATCAATCACAATAGTTTTCTGCAGTACTTGACTAAAATAAAAGTGTGGATTATAATGAAAATAACAGTTAAAAACTTTAAATATAAAACAAGGAGAAACGTATGGATTTTAAACATATAAAAGATGTCTTTGAAGAAAAGGGTTACAAGGTTTCCTGTTTTAAAACTGCTGTTGATGCAAAGGACTATATAAATTCGGCAATTGACAAAAAAACAGTTGGTATAGGCGGTTCTGTAACAGTTGAGCAACTTGGTTTATATGAATCACTTTCGCTGCATAACGATGTTTTCTGGCATGCAAGACAATACCAAGACAAAACGCCCGAACAAGTCCGCAGTTTTGCAAACTCGGCACAGATTTATATTTCTTCTGTAAATGCACTTTCTGAAAGCGGCGAAATAATAAACATTGACGGAGCATGTAACAGAGTATCATCAATATGCTACGGCCACGAAAAAGTGTATTTTGTGATTGGAAAAAATAAAATTGCCAAAGATTTTGACTCCGCTTTATACAGAGCAAGAAATATTGCTGCTCCTCAAAATGCAAGAAGACTTAACAAAAATACTCCTTGTGCCAAAAATGCCGACCGTTGTTATGACTGCAAAAGTCCCGAACGTATTTGCCGTGTTCTTTCGGTATGGTGGTCAAAACCTACTATCGGCGAATACGAAATTATTCTTATAAACGAAAATCTTGGTTACTAATTTTTGAGAGGTTATTATGAAAATTCTTATTATACGACACGGAGATCCCGATTATTCAATAGATTCCTTAACAGAGAAAGGATGGAGAGAAGCAGAGCTTTTATCAGAAAGACTTACAAAAATGCATATAGATGATTTTTACTGCTCCCCTTTAGGTCGCGCTAAAGACACCGCTTCTCTTACTCTTAAAAAGCTTGAGAAACAAGCACAGGTGCTTCCTTGGCTGGAAGAATTCAGAGGAAATATAATTTCTCCTTTCAGTAATAAAAAAAGAGAAAGCTGGGATTTACCGCCTTCTCTTTGGGGAAATGAAAGTAAATATTATAGCTTAAACGACTGGAAAAACACTGACCTTATGCAAGAAAGCAATGTTCCTCAAATTTATGACGAAACCGCACAAGGTATTGACGAGCTTTTATCCCGTTACAAAATTACAAGAGATGGTTTTACATACTACGGAAAAAGCGATAAAACTATCGCTTTATTCTGTCACTTTGCACTTGGAATTACTGTACTTTCTTATCTTTTGGGAATATCGCCTATAGTTGCGCAAAACAACTTTTTTCTCGCGCCCACTTCTGTTACAACTTTAGTTACAGAAACAGACAAAAAAGGTTGTTCTCATTTTCGTGCAACAGGAATTGGGGATATCTCTCATTTATACGCAAACAAAGAGCCTGTATCAGAATCAGGTCTTTATCCTGTTTTTGAAAAATAACTGTTTTTCTTAATACATACAATACAAAGTTGTTTTGATTGTGGGTTTACATATTGCTTATTATAATTCCTTTTCCATTGCAACGTGTGTAACTCCTTCTTCCAAAAACTCGCCCGATACAGTTTTAAATCCCATTTTTTTATAAAAACCTTCGGCAGTTTTTTGGGCATTTAAAGTTATTTTCTTACAGTTAAAATCTTTTTTTATTTCGGGAAGACTTTTTTCCATCAAAAGTCTTCCCATTCCGTTTTTGTGCTTTAAGGTAAATACTCTGCCCATGTGGGCAATATCTTCATCTTCTCTGAACACTCGCAGATATGCCAAAACTCTGCCATCCTCTTCAAAAAAGTAATGTCTGCTTTCATAGTCCATATTGTCCATATCCTGACAGATTATATTTTGTTCAAGCATAAAGATTTCGCATCTTGATTTTAATATTTCGTATAATTCGGTTAATGTAAGTTCGCCAAAGCTTTTGGTCTTAAATTCCATGTGTTTGCGCTCCTTAAAAGCTTGTTTTTCCTTTAGTTTATTTTTATTTTACCTACCTTATAAAATTCTTCATCCCGCTCGGCATTTGTTGCAAAGTACACTATATCGGAGTGAATGCTTTTAAGTGCTATTTCAACCTCGTATTCGCTAGCCTCAATATCCTTCGGAAGCTGTGCGCAAAGCCATTCCGTATGCTTACCAGGAATCCATTTTGTTATATCAACATTCTGTTCAAATTCATAAATTTTTTCATTGTTTTTAAGGCGTACAATCAAAGGCATTTTTTTGTATGCAGGTGCTACGCCAACATTTTCTACCTTAAAAAGTATAGATACAAGGTCTCCTTTTGAGGCAGTGGCAGGCAAGGATACGCTGTTTATTGTAAAGTGATATCCCATACGGCTTAACCAATAGTCACATTTATCCTGCCAGTCCCACGGTATGGGAATTGATTTTGGATTAAATGAACTTATATGCCACTGAAGGGTTTTTTCTATAATTTCATCAATGCTCCAACCCTTTCGTTTCCATTCTCCAAGCCACCAGTATGATTCGAAAGAAACGGGAGCTTTTTTCCATTGTTCCGGCACTTTTTCGATAAGAGGCGGATATATGTTTTGGGTATGATTAGGGCATCCAAGTCCGTCCCCTCTCCACCCTACATTCTGGTAACGTGATGCATACTCTATAAGCTCTGTGCGTGATATCTGCGTTAAAAGCTGAGTGTTTGGAAATGCTTTTGCATAGGTATCAACTGTTGTTTCAAAAAGGTCGTCAGGATATAGCTCAAGGTTATGTCCCTCTCCCCATGCACCAGGAAGTGAAATATCTATTGCATCAAAGAAAGGGTCTTTATCAAAACGCTCGCCGAGTTTTGTTACTGCTTCTAAAAAAAGTTGCATAAACAAAGGGTCGGTAGGAGAATCCTTTACTCTTTGCATATCAGGACGTTCGGGACAAGGGATAAGTTCTTTCAGCCATTCGGGAACATCATCACACGCTCTGGTGCTATGTGCCATAAAACGGAATATAAGCGACTGTTTATGTTCTTTTGCTTGTTTAAGTATATCTTCTATAAATTCGTAGTTATATTCTCCGCGTCTGGGTTCAAACTCTTTCCATAACGTGCGGATATATACTATTGTTGTATCGGGATAATATCCTTCATTTCTGCCATTTTCTTCAACATCAGAAGAAACGGGGAAACATTCTACCCTTTCGGTTTCGGTAAACATTGCTTCCGGCTTTACAACTATATCTGAATACAACTTTTCTCCTCTGAAATGTTGAAAACTCATAAATCCGATATAAGGATTCTGTCCTTCTTCTACTCTGTATTCAAAACTGTTTTTTATATTAGGAGTTCTTAACATATTATTTACCTCTTTAACTTTCCAAAAAAGGCTACACACAAAATTTGTTGTAGCCTTTTTTTATATAAGAAATTTTTACGGACGAAGTCCCATGCCACCTTCGAGGGTTAATGTTTCGCCGTTCATATACTTAAAGTCAGGCGATGCAAGTTGTACACATACTCTGCCTATTTCAAGTTCAGAATCCCCATAATGACCTGCAGGAGGCATTTTTACATTTGCTTTAAATGCTTCGGGATATGCTTTTTCGAAGTTTTCGAGCTGTGCTGTCCATGCAAGAGGACATACAACGTTTGTGTTTATACCGTCTCTTGCCCATTCAGTTGCGGCAACACGGGAAAGTCCACGGATAGCTTCTTTTGCGGCAGCATACGAGCACTGACCGTAATTACCAAAAAGGCCTGCACCTGATGCAAAGTTGATAATACTGCCTTGTGTTTCTTTTAAATATGGGTAGCAAGCTTTCATATAATAAAAAGTTGCATAAAGACCTGAATACATTGCAAGATTAAACTGCTCTGTTGTATGATCCTGAATTGTTACGCCTGATGCCGATGCCTGTGCATTATTTATTAAAACATCTATTCTTCCAAATTCACGGATTGCTGCTTCAGCAACACTTTTTGCAATATTTTCATTGTCGGCACCGTCAGAAATGTCTGCCGCAAGGGCCAAAACCTTTATTCCGTAAAGCTTTTCAAGTTCTTCTTTAGCTTTTTCAAGTTTTGAAACATTTCGACCTGTTATAACAATATTTGCACCTTCTTTAGCATAAGCTGTTGCTATGCCGTAACCTATTGAACCGCATCTTCCGTCAGAAAGAGCAGCGTAACCTGCACCTGTAATAATGGCTGTTTTTCCCTTTAAAAAACTCATTAGTACCTCTCCTTTAATTATTTTTTATCATTATATCATTTATTGGCAATAATGTAAATAAAAAAATAAAATATATATTATATTCTGCATCCTTTTTATTTGCGTTATTTACATGAAGAATTTTTTCGGTATTTTTGAAAATTACCAAAATATATTTTCTAAAAATTCATTAAAACAAGTGCTGCTATTCCTATGAAAATAGCAAAGACCTGTTTTTTGCTTAAGTTATCTTTGAAAATTAACACGCCTGAAAGTGTTGAAAGAATTATTGTACCGCCGGTGTATGCAGGGAAAAGAACAGTTCCGTCAATTCGTGACAATGCATAGGTATTGAAAAATTGGAAAAGTGCAAGACATATACCTGTTGCTATAGCATATTTAATAACGCCAAATCCGATTTTTAAAGTTTTTACCGTATTCTTTTTGAGTACATTGTATAAAACAACAGCAAACAATGCTGCTATAATATAAAAGCAAGAAATAAATGCCTGATTTTCGTTTTTATACATCGACTCGCCAAAAACTTTTTGTACCATAGTTGCCGCAGATGATGTGAGCAAAGAAAGAAGGGTAAACAATAACCATTTTTTTTGTATTCCTTTTGTGTTGTAATTTTTATTGCTTATAACAAACGATATTATAGTAAGAATAATACCGCAAAATCTTAAAAGAGAAATTGGCTCGTTGTAAAAAATGTACGAAATTAAAACATTCAGTACCATACTGAAATTTACAATAAGAACTGTTATTGATACATTTCCTACTGACAGTGCGGTTGTATAAAAAAACTGATATAAAAGTGTGAATGCAGCCTCAACAACGGCATATATCCATATTGGGGGCGGACAATCAAATACATTTGGCAAAAAAAGTAACGCGGAAGTAATAAAAACAAATATATTAAAAACTACTGCATCGGTTGAATTTTTTACCGAATGCTTGCTGAATGCACTTTGAAATGTCATTTTTGAGGTTGCCAGTAAGCACATCATAAATATAATCAGATACTCCATAGCTTTCTCCTTAATCAATCTGTTATTGAAATTATACATTTATACCTAAAAATTGTCAATAAGAGTCCTGTTATATAAAATAAAAAAGTCTGTTTGAAATCAAACAGACTTTTTATTATTACGTATTTAAATTATACAATACCCTGTGCCATCATAGCATCTGGAACCTTTTTAAATCCTGCAATGTTAGCACCTGCAACGAGGTCATAGCCTAAACCGTTTTCTTCAGCTGCTTCTACAGAAACTTTATGTATGTTTATCATGATGCCTTTAAGTTTTTCATCAACTTCTTCTGCTGTCCAACTGTATCTCATTGAGTTCTGTGACATTTCAAGTGCAGATACTGCTACACCGCCTGCATTTACTGCCTTTGAAGGACCAACAATTAAGCCTTTGCTTCTTAAGAGAGCCATTGCTTCGTTTGTTGTGGGCATATTTGCAACTTCAATATAATATTTTGTTCCGTTAGCGATAATCTGTTCTGCTTCTGCAACACCGATTTCGTTCTGTGTTGCACAAGGCATACAAATATCAACCTTTACGCCCCAGGGTTTCTGTTTAGCAAAGAATTCGCAACCGAATTTTTCTGCATAATCCTGTGCACGGTCACGACCTGATGAACGCATTTCAAGGAGGTAATCCCATTTTTCCTGAGTTCCAACACCATCGGGATCGTATACATATCCGTCAGGACCGGAAATTGTAACAACCTTACCACCAAGTTCTGTTACCTTCTGGCAAACGCCCCATGCAACATTACCAAAGCCTGATACTGCAACCGTTTTTCCGTTGAATGTATCGCCTTCGTGTTTGAGTACTTCGTTTGCATAGTAGGAAGCACCAAAGCCTGTTGCTTCAGGACGGATGAGTGAACCGCCATATGCTAAACCTTTACCGGTTAAAACGCCGTTTTCCCAACAACCTTTAATTCTCTTGTACTGTCCATACAGGTATCCGATTTCTCTTCCTCCAACACCGATATCTCCGGCAGGAACGTCTACATCAGGACCAATATGTCTGTAAAGTTCTGTCATAAATGCCTGACAGAATCTCATAATTTCTGCGTCGCTCTTACCTCTGGGGACAAAGTCAGAACCACCCTTCCCGCCACCGATAGGAAGACCTGTTAAGCTGTTTTTAAATGTCTGTTCAAAGCCCAAAAACTTCATAATACCGGAATATACTGAAGGATGGAAACGTAAACCGCCCTTATAAGGACCGATTGCACTATTGAACTGTACGCGGAAACCTCTGTTGGAATGTACTTTTCCGTTATCATCTACCCATGAAATACGGAAGGTAATCATTCTTTCGGGTTCAACCATACGTTCAATTAAGCCAGCAGCTTCATATTCCGGATGCATTTTTACTACGGGTTCAATAGATTCAAAAACCTCTTCTACTGTCTGTAAAAATTCAGGTTCTCCTTTATCTCTTACCTGAACCTGTTCGAATACTCTTTTTAAATATTCGTTTGTGATTGCCATATCAAACACCTCTTCTTTCAATAATATATAATATAATTTAGTATTATATCACACTAATATATGGATTTGCAATGGGTAAATTTAATTTTTTTGATTTTTTATTTTCCAAAGGTATTCGATATATATGTTTTTATTAAAGCAAATAACCTATTTTTGCCCATTGGATAGCTTCTTTCCCCTGCTCCACTGGTATGCCATTGTCAATCCTATCTTCAACGTGTTTTAGTTCCATAAGAATTTCAATAAGCAATTCTTTTTCAGATAATGAAAACAATCTGTTTTTCTCTCTCTTCTTGGCGCAGACGACTTCTTTCTTTCATTTTTTCAAACATAAATTTTACATACCTTTTCTGTATTTTTCATATTGTATGCACTATAGACAATTTTGCAACTTTTGACAAAGTTCGTGTCAAGTCGGGGGCAAAAATTATTCCTTATTGCGTATAATAAATATTGCTACAGGAACTACTATTGCTATAGTTATTACAAGCCAGTAATGTAATGCATAACTAATACCCCTTTCAGAGACTCTTTTGAGTAAAGGTAGTTCAATTTTATATCCCATCGGTAAGCATTTCGTATGTAACGCCATACTTTTGTGCAATATCCCTTGCATGAGACATTCCCTCGGGCGGTGCAATTTGTATTTTAAAAGAACGCTTACCATCTTCATTTAGTACTACCAAAGATGATGCCATAGCATCAGTGGCTTTGCTGTTCAATTCAGAAACATCTTCCCCAAGCTTATGCATATGGGTGTTATATATAGTTCTTACTGATTTTTTTAAAAGAGCCTTTACTGAATCCTTTGCAATGTAATAACCCTCTTCAAATGAAGTTGTTGAAAAAGATTCGTTAAGAAGATACAGACTGTCCTTTGTGCAATTATTGTAGTTTTCTTTAAAACGTATACATTCCTCTCCAAGTCTCCCCAAGTCAAGAGTTTTTTCTTCATCTGCCGGAAAATGAGTGTAAACACAGTCAAGCGGTTTATAGCTAAAGAATGTTGCGGGAACAAATATTCCGCCTTGTGCCAGTACATACATAATACCAATAGCCTGTGTAACTGTTGTTTTTCCACCACGGTTTGCACCGGTAAGAATATAGAGGGTATGTTCTTTGTCAAAAACAAGGTCATTTGCAATAATATCTTCATTCTTCAAGCCCGAAACTGCAAGTTTTAGATTGTAAAACCCTCTGGCTTCCATCAGTTTTTCATTGTTGCAGATTACATTGGCTTCGCAGAATGCATAGCCTTGTGCAATATTTTTTTCGACAAATTCAGCAAATCTTATGTAATAAACAAGTTCAGGGATTATTTGCGAAATATTTACTACCACAATATCTGTATATTTGTTAAGTGTATCACGGAGTTTTCTTACTAACATATCAAGCATTTTACTTGCAATATTAGAAAGATAAACTGTGGAATTTGCAGTCCCGTCGCCATCGGCAACTTTTGCGGTGGTTTCTGATGATATCTTTTCTCCCATTACTCCCTTCATTGCCGTCATTGCGAGGTTTGCTTTATTACTCAACACTTCAGTGACAAACCCTTCGCTATTTAAAACACTTTCGACAGGATGATAGTGCATATCTCCGTTCCAGTCGGTTCCGTCCTGAATTTTCTGTTTTGAACTTAAAGCATCTGCAAAATTGCTTACTATTCCCGATTTTTTAAAATGCTTATTGTTAACTGAAATGAGTCCTAATTCTGTTGCTTCAAATCTTTCGTTTACATTTATGCCCACTGTTACGCTCTTTACCTTTGAAGAATGAACTTTTAAAGCATCAATATCCTTTTTCATTTCTGCGAAATTTGCATCACGATACAACTCATCAACATATTTTTTAAATCCTTTGAGTCCTTGTGATTCAATTTCATTTTCTGTAAGACATTCCTGCAATGATTCCACACAGCTGATATAATCATTAAGTTCATCCATTCTGCGAAGCAAATGCCAGATTCCCATTTTTTCGTCGATATTTAAATGCTCCACTCCATAACTGCGTACAAATTCAAACTTATCAAAAAGTTCTGTCATTTGTTCCCGAAGTCTGGGGAATTTCAAAATATCGCAAAAAATTTTCTGCCTGTATTCAGCAACTCTCGGGTCTGCTGTCATGTTGGAAATAATATCCTTTATCATTTTTGCTTCTTTAATATCATCTGTCAAATTTTTGCACAATATGTCAAGCGACAGATCGTGATATGCCGTTTCAGCAAGTTGTTTATATTCTACGCCTTCAAAATCCGGATAAATAATACTGTATTTCTTTTTATTTTCCATTTTTACACCTTTCAAATTTATTATTTATTCAAAAATATTCTTCATTTCGTCAATAGACTCTGACAGTGAATATATAAACTCTCTTGTATCACGTACTTTCATACACAAATTCATTGCAAGGATTACTCTTTTAACAAATAATGGGTTAAGGTCTTCTAGTTCCATTGCTGTAGCAAGAGGGCAAATGCCTCTGCCACGTATATCCAGCATAATCTTTAGCTTATCTCCCCTTTTTGCATAGGGCACAAGCGGAAAAATTCTGCAAGAAAGCGGGCGAAGTTTTCTATCACAAGTTCCATGGCAAGTAATAAGTTGTACCTTTTTTCCATTATTATATGTAAAGTTACTTTCATAAATTTTTGTCCATTTTGGAAGTGGCTCGTACATCACTTTTTCTCCGGGGAAAAGATGCATTCCCATAATTTCTTCTGTGGGGGCACAGCAGGCACCGTTGCAAAGCTGACCGCAATCTATTGTGAGAGGGGTTACATCCTCAAGCATTTTATACAGTTTTGTGTAAAATATTTTTTCGTCAAGTGTTTGTTTCAAGGTGTTTCTCCTTTTTTATGTAAAACCGGTATGTTTTAATTATAGAATTGTACATTTACATGCCACAAAATCCATTTTTGCGACACCGTCAATTGACACAGTCCTCGCAAGAGTACAAAAAAGCATTAGCTTTTAGAAATTTTATGAAATAAAATTTTGTATGTGTCAATTATAACATACATCCGGTCTTATTTCAACAAAAAGCGTCTGCAAAAATTGCAGACGCTTTAACTTTTATTCTATTTTAGTTTCCTGCTTTTACAGCTTCGAAATCTTCTTCAATTTCCTTGGAGGGAGCCTTTGTGAGTAAGGACACAACTACAATCAGGATTGAGGAGAAGATGAACGCCGGCAGAAGTTCGTAGATTGCGAACACACCGCCTAATTTGCTGATAACAAGTTTCCACAAAAATACCATTCCTGCACCGCCGATCATACCAGCGATTGCCCCTGCACGGTTTGTTCTTTTCCAGAACAGGGAGAACAGCATTAAAGGTCCAAAGGTTGCACCGAAGCCTGCCCAAGCAAATGACACAACAGTAAAAATAACGCTGTTTTCGTCTAATGCAATTACCATAGCAATCAATGCAATTACAAGTAATGTGATTCTTGTAACAATCATAACTTGTTTGTCTGTTGCATCTTTTTTGCATACACCCTGGAAAATATTTTTTGCAAATGCAGATGCTGCGATTAAAAGATAAGAGTCGGAAGAACTAATTGTTGCTGCCAAAATACCTGCCATAACAAAACCTGCTAACAGTGCAGGAAGAGAACTTGTTGCCAATGTGATAAAGATATTTTCAGCAGAAGATTTTGTTAAGTGCTCAATCGGGAACAGTTGTCTACCAATGATACCGATAAATACTGCAACTGCCAGGGAAATAACAACCCATATCATAGCAATTCTTCTGGACATTTTAAGTTCTTCTTCTTTACGAATTGCCATGAAGCGCAAAAGAACCTGAGGCATACCGAAATAGCCAAGACCCCATGCCATCATAGAACATATTGTTAATACACCATAGGGTACTTTGTCTCCAAACACCGGTAAAGTGCCCGAAACTAACTGTGTTCCTGCTTCATCCACCACTGGGACTGCCAGACCGAAGAATTCTAAAAATCCAGGAATTTCTTTTGAATTGCGGATTACTTCGCCTACACCACCAGCCTGCGCGGTGCTGATGATTACGATAACAGCTAATGCAAAAATCATAACAATACCTTGCATAAAGTCAGACGCACTCTCTGCTAAAAATCCGCCCAGGATGGTATACAGAAGTACGAACGCTGCGCCTACAATCATCATAGAGATGTAAGGCAGACCAAACAAGGTGGAGAACAGTTTGCCGCACGTTACAAAGCAGCTTGCCGCATACACGGTAAAGAAGATTAAGATAAACATTGCTGCCAATGTCATAATAACTTTTTTTGTTTCGCGGAATCTGTTGGAGAAGAATTCTGGAAGTGTGATAGCGTTATTTGCACGGATACTGTATCTGCGCAGTCTCTTGGAAACAACTAACCAGTTTAAGTATGTACCGATTGCAAGACCGATTGCTGTCCACGCTGCATCTGCAAGACCGCACCAATATGCAACACCAGGAAGACCCATCAGGAGCCAACCGCTCATATCAGACGCTTCTGCGCTCATTGCGGTAACAAGGGGGCCGAGTTTTCTTCCGCCAAGAAAAAAGTCGTCAGAAGTTTTGTTTTTTCCGGAGTTAGCAATGCCGATGCCTATCATCATAGCCATGTAGGC
>JAZNQL010000010.1:0-43890 GCA_045590155.1 Clostridia bacterium
ATACAAAAATTTTAATGTTGTCAGCTTTTTTCACATCATCTACAACCGAAACATAAACTGTTTCTTTGTTAAAATGATTAACTTTTACGGCAACAAAGTCTTTGCCGTCATACCATGCCACGAAACAAAAACCTGCCGAAGATGGTTTTTTGGGGAAATAAACAGTAATATTGCTGTCTTTTTTTGTTGCATAAATATTTTCTTCCGACATCTGTATCGTTTTAATTGTATGTTCCCCATTTGGGTTTATTCCTGTTGTAAGGTATAATACATCATCAAAAACAGTTATGCCGTAAATTTGATTTTCGCCAAGATTTTGCACACCCTGTGTTCTTTGGTCTTTTCCGTCTGTGTCAATATTATGAATTTCTGTTGCTGTATTATAATAAATTCGTCCGTTATAAACACCTATCCCAAAAAGACCTAAATAATACCCTGCGTTAGCTGGCCAGCGGTCGTTAACTGTGTATATTGTTTTAAAGCTTGAATCAGCAAAACTCTGTGAAAGAATATCGTTTCCTTTTTTGTAATACCACTTACCGTCGATATAAAATATGCCTGAAGTAATATCTTTCCAAAACATATTAGGATATTCTTCTGAAGCACTGTGCTTACTTTCCCAACCATAATGTGTTGGATTTTCCGGATCTGAACCCATAATCCCTGTGTCACTTCTTAAAAACCAACTGTGTGACACAAAACCAAGCTTATCTTTCCCGTTTATAATCGGGTCATCGTATGTAACATCAACATGATACCACTTATCTTCGAGTTTTATCACATTCCAAGCATGACGCATTTGTGGACTTGCTACGTACTCGGCTTCAATTCCAAGTTTTGAAAGTACATAAATATATCCCAAAGCATATCCTTGACAAACTGCAGTTTTTTCTATGAATAATCCATCAATTCTATGTGCCGACGAGACAGTATTTAACTGTAATGCATTTAAATTATATGAATATCTTAAGGCAAACCAATCATGTACTGCCAATGCCTTTTCTGCATCAGACATACTGGAATCAATACTGTTAAGAATTCTGTTTACCTCTATATCAATGAGTGCCTGATTTTTGTTTATCGTTTCTTCATCTGTATATGCATATGAATCAGAAAAATCCAAGGCAGAAATAATAGTTGATACCCTTTTTGCTCTTACTTTAGTGTTAACATAAAAAAGATCTGGATTCTCGTACAAAACATCAAAAAACAAGTTATATACCCTTTGCAGATTCTCTACATCAATAGCATATTTTCTTAAATCCACCGTGTTTTGCCTTGCCTTTATTGCGACTTTAATATCTTCTTTAATATTTTCCTCCGGCAAAACAGAAAAAAACGATATTGTTTTTTCATTTGAGGATGCAAAACAATTTGAGCATGCTGGCAAGTTAACTTCTTCTTCCGTTGCAAATGCAACGAGTTCTGTTGCGAGTAAACAAACACATAATAAAATACTGCTTAATTTTATAAAAATTTTACGTTTCATCTATTTTCAACTCTCTTTTATAAAAATTTTAAAGCATATTTTTGATTGTGAATTTTTTGTATATTTTAACCTAAAAGCTTTACTAAAACAGCTTTTTGAGCATGCAGGCGGTTTTCTGCTTCGTCAAAAATTTCGTTTGCGTGTTCTTCAAAAACTTCTGCAGTTATTTCTTCTTCTCTGTGTGCAGGCAAGCAATGAAGTACCATTACATCCTTGTTTGCAACCTCTGTAACTTCTTTGTTTATCTGATATCCTGCAAATATTTTTTTACGCTCTTCGCTTTCGCCTTCCTGTCCCATTGATGCCCAAACATCTGTATATAAAACATCAGCATTTTGTGCTGCATCAAGCACTGATTCTGTGCAGGTAAAATCGCCATTTTCTGCTGCCCATTTCATGATTTCAGCATCAGGCTTATGTGTTGCGGGGCAAGCGATAGAAACCTTCATTCCCATTTTGATGCAACCTACAATAAGAGAGTTTGCCATATTGTTTCCGTCGCCTATGAAACAAAGCTTTTTACCTTCTAAACTTCCCTTATATTCACGGATTGTCAGAAGGTCTGCAAGTACCTGACAAGGATGTGCATAATCTGTAAGGCCGTTTATAATAGGAATACTTCCGTATTGAGCTAAAGCTTCAACCTCTTCCTGCTTATATGTTCTTATCATTATTCCGTCAAGATAGCGGGATAATACTCTTGCTGTATCTTCAACGGGTTCGCCTCTTCCTATCTGCAAATCGTTCGAGCTTAAGAAAAGTGCGTTCCCGCCAAGCTGATACATGCCTACTTCAAAGGAAACTCTCGTTCTTGTAGAGGACTTTTCGAATATCATACCAAGGGTTTTTCCTTCAAGATATTTTTTGCCGTTTTTACCTTCTTTTTTTAATTGTACCGCTAAATCAAGAATATCTGAAATATCCTGTGTTGTTATACTTCCGAGTGAAAGTAAATGCTTCATTCTTCCACTACCTCCTTTAATATGTTTAATCCTTTATCAATTTCATCATAGCCTATGTTAAGTGCCGGTAAAAGCCTTACTTTATCCTTTGCAGTAAGTACAAGCAGTCCTTTTTCGGCGCATTTTGTTGCAATTTCGGCGGAACTTGTTTCAGTTTTTATACCAATCATAAGACCTTTTCCGCATACATCCGCTACATTTTTAAAACTTTTTACCTTTTCTTTTATGTATTCGCCTTTTTCTGTTACTGTCTGTAAAAATTCATCCGAAAGTCTTGATAAAATATTTACTGCACCTGCAGCACACACGGGGTTACCGCCAAAGGTTGACCCATGAGACCCTTTAGGCAGAATTTCCGAAACTTTTTCAGAGAACATTGTTGCACCGATGGGCAAACCACCACCAAGACCTTTTGCAGTTGTTATAATGTCAGGGTGCAAATCGTAGTTCATATATGAATAAAGTCTGCCTGTTCTTCCGTTGCCTGTTTGCACTTCGTCGATTATAAAGAGCATATCATTTTCTTTTGCCTTTTTTTCGACATACTTTAAATATTCTTCCGAAATAACTTTTATACCACCTTCGCCCTGAATTGTTTCGAGCATTATGGCGGTTGCGTTATTTTCTTCTATCGCTTTGTCAAGCTCTTCAAAGTTTTCAGGGGTTACATATACAAAGCCTTCTGTAAAAGGTGTGAAGTTTTTGTGAAATACATCCTGACCCGTTGCAGAAAGAGTTGTAACTGTCCTTCCGTGAAAACTGTCACGCATAGTTATAATTACATTTTTTTCGGGGTCCTTATCGGTTCCGTATTTTCTTGCGGCCTTTATTGCGCACTCGTTAGCTTCGGCTCCCGAGTTTGAGAAAAACACTTTAGAAAAGCCTGTTTTTTCACAAAGCATTTTCGCAAGTGTAACACAAGGCTCTGTATAATAAAGATTTGAAGTATGTGCAATTTTATTAAGCTGTGCATAAACTGCCTCTACCCATTCTTTATCTGCCGCGCCGAAAGTATTTACTGCTATACCGCTTCCGAAATCTATATATTTCCTGTCTCCGTTTAAAATACTTCCGTTGCCGCTTTCTATTTCAACATTGAACCTTCCGTAGGTGTTCATTATATATTTTTGGTCATCCTGCTTTATCTGCATTTTTTCACCTCGTAAACATTGTTCCTATACCTTCATCGGTAAATACTTCTATGAGTATTGAATGAGGTACTCTTCCGTCAATTATAAATACTTTTTCAGCACCTTCTTCTATTGCTTCGATACAAGCCTGTATTTTTGGAATCATTCCGCCTGAAATTATTCCTTCATCAAAATACTTTTGTGCTTCGCTTGTGTGAATAACAGGAATTAAAGTATCTTCATCTTTAGGGTTATGCAATATTCCTGTTATATTAGTTAACGAAATAAGACTTTGTGCGTGAAGTGCACCTGCAATTTTAGCTGCTGCAGTATCGGCATTTATATTATAAAAGTTGCCGTCATCATCGCAAGCTATAGTCGATATAACAGGAATATATCCGTTATTTAAAAGATCTAAAATGGGACTTGTTTCAATTTCTGTTATATTTCCTACAAAGCCGTACTCTTCGCTCAATTTGCCTGCTTTTATCATACCGCCGTCGGCACCGCAGATACCCATTGCCCTGCCGCCTACACTGTTTATGATATTTACAAGGCTTTTATTTATTTTGCCCGCTAAAACCATGCTTACAACGTCCATAGTTTCTTCGTCTGTTACTCTTACACCGTCAATAAACTGACTTTTTTTGCCTCGTTTTTCAAGTTCTTCGGAAATTTCAGGACCGCCGCCGTGAACTAAAACAACTTTAATGCCTACAAGCTGCATCAAAACTATATCACGCATTACTGAATTTCTGAGTTCATCAGACTGCATAGCGTTTCCGCCGTATTTAATTACCATTATTTTTCCGTTATAATTTTGTATGTAAGGCAAAGCCTCTACCAAAATTGTTGCTCTGTCTGCATTTGATATCATTTTATTCATGTTCTGTAATCTCCGTTTATCTTAACATAATCGTATGTAAGGTCGCAACCGTATGCCGTTGCTATGCCTTCGCCATCTTTAAGTGTTACATTTACTGTTATTTCATCCTGTAAAAGAATTTCCTTTGCTCTGTCCTCGTCAAAATCAACTCCGCTTCCGTTTTTGCAAACTTCTATGCTTCCTTTTACGGAAGAAAGTGAAACTCCGACTTTATCTATACTTACATCTGCACCCGAATATCCTATTGCGCAAAGAATTCTTCCCCAGTTTGCATCTGCTCCAAAAAGTGCCGACTTAAAAAGGCTTGAGCATACTATGCTTTTTGCAACTTTTTTTGCATTTTGTATATCCTTTGCACCTTCTACATTGCAAATAAGAAGTTTTGTTGCTCCTTCTCCGTCCTTTGCGAGCATTCTGCAAAGCTGGCTTGTTACAGATGAGAGTGCTTCTTTAAATTTATCAAAATCTTCGCCTTCGCTATCTATAACAGGGTTTTCAGCCATTCCGTTTGCAAGTATGCTTACCATATCATTTGTTGAGGTATCGCCGTCTATACTTAACATATTAAAAGAATCTGTAACATCTCCCGAAAGGGCTTTCTGTAACATTTCTTTTGTTATATTTACGTCTGTTGTTATAAAAACAAGCATTGTAGCCATATTGGGATGTATCATTCCCGAGCCTTTTGCTATACCGCCTATTTTACATTCTTTTCCGCCGATATTGAATGAATATGCAAGTTCTTTTTTAACTGTGTCTGTGGTCATTATAGCTTCTGCTGCAGCTTCGCTTCCGTTTTCAGAAAGAAGAGATGCAAGGCTGGGTAATGAATTTTCAAAGGGTTCAAGCGAAAGTCTTTGTCCTATTACTCCAGTGGAAGCTACTATTATATCATTTTTATCAATTCCTGTTGCCCCTGATGTAATATCACAAATTTTTTCTGCAATTTCAACTCCGTCTGCGTTACAGGTGTTTGCGTTACCGCTATTACATATTATTGCAGAGGCATATCCGTCTGCCACATGTTTTTTTGTAACATAAATAGGAGCACCCTTTACAAGGTTTTGTGTGTAAACGCAAGCTGCTACTGCACGATTTTCACTTACTATAAGTGCCATATCCTTTTTTTCTTTATTTTTTCGTATGCCGGCATGTATTCCTGACGCCTTAAATCCTTTTGCCGCACACACGCCTCCTTGTATTTTAATCATAAAACCAAACCCTTTCCTTCTTCTTCTCCGAGCATGATATTCATGCACTGTATTGCCGCACCCGAGGCACCTTTTCCGAGGTTGTCAAATCTTGATGCTAAAATTATTCTTTCGTCGTTACCTGTTACTATTATTTCAATGTTATCTTCCCCGCTTTTTGCATTTGCAGCGATTAGCGAATCGTATCCGCAGGGAAGCACATTTACAAACTGTTTTCCTCTATAATATTTGGAATAAAATTCCCACATTTTTTGAAGAGTCATATTTTTATTCAAAAGTCTTGGAAAAACCGGAACTGTTACAACCATACCGCTATAAAAATCGTCTACGATAGGATTGAATATAGGTTCATATTCAAGCGAAGGGATAGCCTTCATTTCTTTTAAATGTTTATGCTTTTGCAAAAGTCCGTACTGTCTTGGGCTTTTATATTCAAAAGGTTTATTTTGGTCTTCATATTCGGCTATCATTTTTTTGCCTCCACCGCTGTAACCTGTAACAGAGTGACATACTACGGGATAATCGCAAGGCATAATTCCTTCTTTTGTTAAAGGATACACAAGAGCATTAAATCCCCCTGCGTGACAACCCGGGACTGCAACCTTATCTGCATTTTTTATAGCTTCTCTCTGATGTTCAGAAAGTTCGGGCAATCCGTAAACCCATCCCTTTTCTGTTCGGTGGGCACATGAAGTATCGATAATTCTTGTATTTTTATAAGTGTTTGCCGCTTCAATCGCCGCATCGTCGGGCAGGCACAAAAATGTAATATCAGCCTTTGATGTGAGTTCTGCTTTTGCATTTATATCTTTTCTTAATTCTTCTGCGATTTCCAGAACTTCTATATCATCTCTCAATGCAAGGCGCTCGCGAAGGCGAAGTCCTGTTGTTCCGGCTGCACCGTCTATGAATATTTTATGCATATTTTAACCTTCTTTTTGTATATTTATTCAAAAAATAACTTTTTATATTAAACCACAATTTTAATGTCTTGTCAATAGTTTTATGAAAGTTTTTTCACTTTTTTAAATAAATTCTCATCAAAAAGCCGAGGGTAACAGTTTTCTGTCACTCCCGACCTTTTACGTTTTTTAGTTATTATATCCAAGTTCAAAAGCTTTAAGGTTTATATCAAGAAACTTTTCGGGCACTGTTTTCTTTATCGCCTCTACCCAAACATTCTTTTCTATTTTTGAGTTTTTAGCAAGCTGACCTATTAAAACAACATTTACTGCCTTTATATTTCCAGCTTCTTTTGCAAAGGATAAAGCATCGCATTTTATGAGCTCTATACCTTTTTTATCCATTTCGGCAAAAAGTTCTGTGGGATATTCTGCCACACCTGTTATAACAGGCATAGGATTTATTTTTTGTGTATTAACTATACACTTACCACCTTTTTTAAGGTACGGAAAATATCTGTAAGCTTCAAGCTTTTCAAAAGCCAATACAATATCAGCTTCTCCTTTTTCGATTAAGGGAGATAAAACCTTTTCTCCATATTTTACATAAGTTACAACGCTGCCGCCTCTCTGGCTCATTCCGTGTACTTCAGAAAGCTTTAAATCGTATCCCGAGTCCATTGCAACGGCTCCGATTATTCTGCTTGCAAGCAATGTTCCCTGTCCGCCTACTCCAACTATCATTATATTCATATTAACACTCCTTTCTATTTGCTGCGATTACTCTGCTTTTTTGATTGCACCGAATTTACATACACTCGGGCAAAGACCGCAGCCTACACAAAGTGTTTCATCTATCTGTGGTTTTCCGCCTGCTATGGATATTGCCGGGCAGGCAAGTTTCATACACATTTTACAGTTTTTGCAGTCGCTTGTTATAACATATCTTCCTTTATATCCAGCCTTTTTAATCAGTGCGCAGGGACGCTGGGCTATAATAACCGAAACTTCTTCTGCCATAAGTTCTTCTTTTAATACTTTTTCGAAGTTTTCAAGGTCAAACGGATCTGCAACTACTACTCTTTCTACTCCTACCGCTTTTGCCAAAAGTTCAAGATCTACCTGTTTTGTAGGCTCGCCTTTTATGGTAAGTCCGTTTGCAGGGTTATTCTGATGTCCTGTCATACCAGTTATAGAGTTATCAAGTATGATGGTTGTGCTTGTTCCTTTATTGTATACTGAATTTATAAGCCCTGTTATTCCTGAATGCATAAATGTTGAGTCGCCTATTACGGCTACGCTTTTTCTTGCAAATTCTCTATCTGCCATTTCCATACCATGAAGTGCGGATACACTTGCACCCATACAGATAATAGTATCAACACTTTCAAGCGGTGCTGCACAACCAAGTGCGTAACAACCTATATCGCCTGAAACTGTAACTCCTAATTTATGCAGAATGTAAAATACTCCTCTGTGTGAGCATCCGGGGCAAAGTGCAGGCGGTCTTACTACTGCATTTTTGTCGGGAATTATAGTTGCTTCATTTTTTATTCCGAGAATTTTTTCTTTTATAAGATCAACCGAATATTCGCCTTCCATTGTAAATATTTCTTTACCCTGTGCCTTGATTCCCATATTATTTATTTCTTTTTCGAGTACGGGATCAAGTTCTTCAACTATATAAAGCTTTTCTACCTTTGAAGCAAATTCAGCTATAAGCTTTTTAGGAAGGGGCCATGCCATACCAAGCTTTAATACTGATGCATCGGGCAAAGCTTCTTTTACATACTGGTATGTGATACCGCTTGTTATTACACCGATTTTTGTATCTGCATATTCTGCACGGTTTACCGATGAGGTTTCGGCATATTCTGAAAGCTTTTTAGTTCTTTCTTCTACCATTGTATGCTTAGGTCTTGCCATTGCGGGAACCATTGCATTTTTAGGAATATCTTTTGTGTAGGGTTTTGTTCCCACTTCCTGTCTTTCACAAAGTTCTGTTACACTTTGTGAATGTGCTACTCTCGTTGTTACACGCACAAATACCGGTGTATCAAACTGCTCGCTTATATCAAATGCAAGTTTTGTAAAGTCTTTACATTCTGCAGAATCTGCAGGCTCAAGCATAGGAATCTTTGATGCTATGGCATAATTTCTTGAATCCTGCTCGTTTTGTGAGCTGTGCATACCAGGATCGTCCGCTACGCATATTACCATACCACCGTTTACGCCTATATATGACATTGTAAATACTGGGTCTGCTGCTACGTTTAAACCTACATGTTTCATTGCAGTAAGTGCACGTGCGCCTCTTATTGCGGCACCTGATGCAACCTCTGTTGCTACCTTTTCGTTGGGTGCCCATTCAGAATGAAGTTCGTCATATTTTGATAAAAACTCAGTAATTTCGGTGCTTGGTGTGCCAGGATATGAAGAAACTACTGTTACTCCTGCTTCCCATGCACCTCTGGCTATTGCCTCGTTTCCTATCATCAATTTTTTCATTGTTTTCACCTCGTATATTTTTTCTGATTTATTTCTCAAGTGCTTTTTTAAGAACCGGTGCTATATTCTTTGCCATAAGAAAATGTCCCATATCATTTGGATGAGTTGTATCCATTGTGCAACTATCCCAGTCTTCCTCCCAAAGGGTATCTCCATCAATAAAGAATACGTTTTCATCATTTTCTTTTAAAGCATTTTTGTATGTGTTCTCTATAATATCTCGACGCTGTATCCACTCCTTGTTCGGGAAATTTACGTCATTGTTTCTAAAACGTATGTCGGGAGCTGATATCATAATTACTGGTGTTTCTTTTCTTATATTTCGGAAAATTTTAAAAAACCTTTCGTGCGTGTTTTGAAGATGCTCTACACTTGGAGAGTTATGGTCATAATCCAGCACAAATACTAAAGGGTCAAGAGTTGCAATATATTCTGCCATTATCTCTTCCCCTTTTGCACTGCCCGAAAAACCAAGATTTATATAATCAAACGAAAGTTTTCGCGAAAGATGTGATGTGTAAATATTCCCCGGTCTTGTTACGCATCCGCCTTGTGTGATGGATGAACCGTAAAAAACAACCTTTTTTTCGTATTTGTAGGGGGTTGCTTCTTTTAAAATGCTTCCTTGTGCTATTCCCACATACACATCGCTAACATCGGTATAAGGCGGGAAATGTATTGTTATTTCTCTTTCTTTTCTTTCGCCGAGTTCTGCTACCCCTTCGTATCCGTTTGTAGCTGTTATCGGCGGTATAAAGATAGCCGAAAATCTGTTGTTTACATATAAGTCAAATCCTGATTTGCCTGTTCTTGGCATTTGGGATGCATTATTTATTACTGGCATTTTTACAGAAAGAGCAACATAAGGAGAGTCGGTAATAAACCTTATCCTTCCGCCCGACGTATTTGTATGAAGAATATGAACTCCTTCACTCGTCTTTTTTGCTATTTTTTCAGGCATTCTTCTGTAAATATCATCCCAAAGCAAGCCAAAAAGAAATTGTTTGTTTTCTTTTATATCATAAAAACAAATATCCTGTTTGTCTATTTGTGTTTTGACTATAAAATTCTTATCAACTTGTTCTAGACTTTTCATAAAAATTACCTCTTTTTAAAAATACAAGTTTACATTTTATTTTACAACAAACTTAAGATAAAGTCAATAAGATATATTATATATAAAAATTTAATTTTTCCTTTACATATTTTGTTAAAAATGATAAAATATATATTAAGGTGATTTTATGGATATTAAAGAATTACGCGATTTAATAAACTATCATAGTCAAAAATATTATGTTAATGACCAGCCCGAAATCTCGGATGCCGAATATGATGCTTTAATGCGCAAGCTAAAGGAGATGGAAAAAGAGCATCCAGAGCTTATTACCCCCGATTCCCCGACTCAACGTATAGGTGGAGAAATTTTAGAGGGGTTTGGAAGTGTTACACATTCAGTTGTTATGGAAAGTCTTAATGATGTTTTTTCTTATGAGGAACTTGCAGACTTTGATAAACGTGTCTGTCAAAGTTTAGACGGAGAATACGCTTATGTTGTTGAACCTAAAATTGACGGTCTTTCGGTTTCGCTTGAATACGAAAATGGTATATTTACAAGAGGCTCTACAAGAGGTAACGGAACTATTGGAGAAGATGTTACTGCCAATTTAAAAACTATCAGGTCTATTCCTTTAAAACTTTCAGAAGCTGTGCCTTATCTTGAAGTGCGTGGCGAAGTTTTTATGCCGAGAAATGTGTTTTTTGAACTTAATGAAAAAAGACAAAAAAACGGCGAACCTCTTTTTGCCAATCCGAGAAATGCTGCAGCAGGTTCTTTAAAACAACTGGATTCTTCTGTTACCGCCGAAAGAAATCTTGATATTTTTGTTTTTAATATCCAGCAGGCACAAGGGCTTTCTTTTGAAACTCACGAGGAATCACTTAAAAAAATTTCAGAGCTTGGTTTTAAAGTTGTTCCTTCATTTAAAAAAGTTGACTCTATTACAGAAGCTATTGAAGAAATTGAAAAAATCGGTCTTGGAAGGGATAATTATTCTTATGATATTGACGGTGCAGTTTTAAAAGTAAACCGCCTTTCACAACGTGAAATTATGGGCAGCACGGCAAAATATCCTCGCTGGGCTGCGGCTTTTAAATACCCTCCTGAACAAAAGGAAACAAAGCTTATCGATATAATTTTACAAGTAGGCAGAACTGGGGCTGTAACTCCAAATGCCGTTTTGGAACCGGTTTTTATTGCAGGTACCACCGTAAGCCGTGCAACTCTGCACAACGCTGATTATATAAAGGACAAGGATATTCGTATAGGTGATGGCGTAATCATACAAAAAGCAGGAGAAATTATTCCTGAAATCTTACGTTCGTTGCCCGAAAAAAGAAATGGAACTGAAAAAGTTTTTCAAATGCCGAAAAACTGTCCCGTTTGCGGTGCTGACCTTTTCCGTGACGAAAACGAAGCGGCGTTCCGTTGCACTGGCGACAGATGTCCCGCACAAAAAGAACGCAGTATTATTCACTTTGCATCAAAGGATGCTATGGATATCGAAGGTCTTGGCCCTTCGCTTACTGCAAAGCTTTTAGCTCTTGGTATAATTTCTGAAAGTTCGGATTTATTCTTTATCCGTCCGGAAGAAATTGCTGCTATTGATAAAATGGGCGAAAAAAGCGCAGAAAATCTTATTTTGGCAATAGACAAAGCTAAAGGACGCGACCTTTCTTCCCTATTGTTTGCTTTGGGAATTCGCCATGTAGGAAAAAAGGCTGCCACTGTTATTGCGGATCATTACAAAAGTATGGATGCAATTATGTCGGCAGAGCTTGAAGATTTACAAAATCTTACTGATATAGGTAAAAAAATTGCCGAAAGTGTTGTTCAGTATTTTAAAGACCCTTCAGTAATTGCAAATATTGATAAAATGAAAACTGCTAATGTAAATATGTTTTCAACAAAAGAAGCTTCGGGCGAGGGATTTGTTGGCAAAACCTTCGTACTGACAGGAACTTTGCCCTCACTTTCAAGAAGCGAAGCTACAAAGCTTATTGAGGGTCAAGGAGGAAAGGTATCGGGCAGCGTTTCCAAAAAAACTGATTATGTTCTGGCAGGAAGCGAGGCAGGTTCTAAACTTGAAAAAGCAGAAGCTTTAGGTGTTGAAATTATTTCTGAAAGTCAGTTTATGGAGATGCTTGAAAAATGCAAAGAGTTTTAAGTCATGTTCGAAGAGCCGTTTACGATTATGCTATGATAAAAACCGGCGACAGAATTGCTGTTGGTGTTTCCGGAGGGAAAGACAGTGTTACGTTAGCTCTTGCTTTGAACAATTTGAAAATATTTTATCCCGAAAAATTTGAAATAGTTCCCATTATGCTTGATATGGGTTTTGAAAACGGAGATTTTTCGGAGCTTTCTTCCTTTTTTGAAAAAAACGGAATGAACTTGCAAATTATTAAAACAAATATTGCCGAAATTTTGTTTGATATAAGAAAAGAATCAAATCCTTGCTCGCTTTGTTCAAAGCTTCGGCGCGGGGCATTAAATGATGCGGCAAAGGATGCAGGTTGCAACAAGGTTGCTTTAGGGCACAATAACGACGATGCGGTAGAAACATATATGTTGTGTCTTTTTTACGAGGGACGCGCACATTCTTTCTCGCCCGTTACATATCTTGACAGAAAAGATATAACTGTTATAAGACCTCTTGTATATATGCCAGAAAAGGACATTCGTTCTTTTGTTAAAAAAAATAATATTCCTATAGTTAAAAATCCGTGTCCTGCCGACGGATACACAAAAAGGCAGGAGATTAAGGATCTTTTAATTTCGCTTTCAAAAGAAAATCACGGTTTGAGAGAAAGAATTTTTACTGCTATGATAAATTCTCTTGAACCATGGAAAAGATAAAAGAAAGGACTAATTTTTATGAAAGTTACAAAAGCTGTAATACCTGCAGCGGGATTTGGTACACGTTTTTTACCCTGCACAAAGGCTACTCCAAAAGAAATGCTTCCTATTGTTGATACCCCTACCCTCCAGTATATAATTGAAGAGGCTGTAAATTCAGGAATAACCGACATTTTAATAATCACAGGCAGAGGAAAGGAAGCAATAGAAAATCATTTTGACAAATCTTACGAGCTTGAAACAGAGCTTGAAAAAACTGGCAAAAATGATATGCTTGAACTTGTGCGTAATATTCCTTCTTTGGCAACAATTCATTATATAAGACAGCATCAGGCTTTAGGTCTTGGTCATGCTATATTGCGCGCAAAAACCTTTGTAGGCAACGAGCCTTTTGCCGTTTTGCTTGGAGATGATATTGTTTATTCGGAAGAAAAGCCCGCCTTAAAGCAGATGCTTGAAGTGTACGAAAAATATGAATGCAGTATTTTGGGTGTGCAGACAGTTGCGCACGAAATGGTTTCAAAGTACGGCATTATAGGCGGAGAAAAGCTTGAAGACAGAACTTATGACGTTAAAGAGCTTGTTGAAAAACCAGAACTTTCGGAAGCTCCAAGCGATATGGCTGTTTTAGGAAGATATATAATTGAACCTGAAATCTTTTCATATCTTGAAAATGCAAAACCGGGAAAAGGTGGAGAAATTCAACTTACTGATTCTCTTTTTGAACTTGCAAAGGATAAGAGAATGCTTGCATACGATTTTGTAGGAAGAAGGTATGATGTTGGTTCTAAAGAAGGCTTTTTAGAAGCTACGGTTGAATTTGCACTTCGCCGTGACGACTTAAGAGACGAGTTTTTAGAATATCTTAAAAAGACAATAAAATGAAGATTACAAAAAACGCTTATGCAAAAATAAATATTTCGCTTGACATTGTTGGCAAAAGGGATGACGGATACCACCTGCTTGAAAGTATTATGCAGACAGTTTCGCTTTATGATATTGTTACAATTGAGAAAGGTGGAACTGATATTACCCTTACAACAAACTATAATTTTTTGCCAACAAATGATAAAAACATTGCCGTTCGAGCTGCCCGACTTTTCTTTGAAAAGACAGGACTTTATAACAATATTATTATTGATATCAAAAAGAGAATTCCTGTTGGCGGCGGTCTTGGCGGCGGAAGTGCTGACGCTGCGGCTGTTTTACGAATATTAAACGAAATGTATAATTATCCTTTAACAAAGGATGAGCTTCTTTCGTTAGGTCTTCAGTGCGGTGCAGATGTTCCTTTTTGTATTTTGGGTGGAACGCGTCTTTGCTGTGGTATAGGAGAACAGATGTCCCCTCTCCCTCCTATGCCTGAATGTTTTATACTTATATTAAAACCTTCTTTTTCAATAAGTACAAAGGCGGTATATCAGGCTTTTGATTTTGAAAATCTTTGTAATCATCCTGATACGACAGGAATTATTCGCGGACTTGAAAATTGTTGTTTAGAAGATATTTGTTTAAGACTTTACAATGTATTGGAAACTCCTGCAACAAAGTTTTATCCCGAAATAGATAAGTACAAAAAGCTTTTATGGACACACGGAGCGCAAGGCAGACTTATGAGTGGAAGCGGCTCTACTGTTTTTGGAATTTTCAGGAGTAAAAAAGAAGCTCTGGAAGCAAAAGATTTTTTTAAAAATTTAAAATTTGTTACTTTTCTTGTATCTCCTGTAACCGAAGATAATTTAATGTAAAACTGAATAAAACTTTTTCGCCCTGTCAATAATTAGACAGGGTGATTATTTTTGAAAATATTTTTATATTCTGCTACGGCAGGACTTATTATTACAATATTACTAGCTTGTACTTTTGAAAATGTAAAGTCTGACATTTCGGATAATGTTTTAAGACTTCACATACTTGCAAACAGCGATTCTGAAGAAGACCAAGCTTTAAAGCTTTCGGTCAGAAACAAAATAACCGAGCAGGCTGCCCACATTTTTGAAGGGGCTGAAAATCGTAATGATGCTATAATTATTGCCCAAAAAAAACGAGATTTTATTGAAGATATCGCAAAGGCTGAAATTAAACGACAGGGTTTTGATTATGATGTTACGGTAGAAATAGGAAAATCCGAGTTTCCTTACAGAAAATACGAAAATCTTTTGTTCCCTGCGGGCGAATATGAATCTGTAAAAGTTAAAATAGGTGCAGCAGAAGGGCAAAACTGGTGGTGCGTAATGTTCCCTCCCCTTTGTTTTGTTGATGCTTCGTTAGGAAATGCTGATGAAAAAAGTATGGCCATTTTAAAAAATTCGCTTTCCGAGGAAAGTTATCTTTATATGACCAAAGCCCCAAAAATCAAGTTTAAAGCAGCAGAAATTTTTGAAAGCATAAAGACTGCTTTTATAAAATAAAAAAATATATTTTTCTATGTATGTTTTTTCAATATACAAAAAACTCTTATAGCAAGTTTATTACTTTACTATAAGAGTTTTTTAATGTTAATAATTTTATTTGATAAATTAACCTTTTACAGCACCTGCTGAAAGACCTGCAACGAACTGTTTCTGACAGAATGCATAAACAATAAGCACGGGAACAATCGATACTAAAGCTGCTGCCATTGCAATATTACCCTGATACTTATAGATTTCAGAAACACGTCTTAAACCTAAAGACACAGTGTACTTTTCGGGTTTTGTTATATAAATCAAAGGACCGTAAATATCGTTCCAACAACCCATGAATACACGGAGAACTATTGTAGCTATCATAGGCTTTGCAAGTGGGAAGTATATTGTGAAAAATATACGAATCGGGTTTGCACCGTCAAGCCATGCAGCTTCATAAAGTTCACCAGGCATTCCTTTAAATGTTTGTCTCATTAAGAATATATTCATCGCATTACCAAAGAATGCAGGAAGAATAAGAGGAATATAGGTATCAACAAATCCTATTTCATTCCATATAATATACTGAGGAATTGTCATAACCTGACCAGGGAGAAACATTGTAGCAAGAGCACACATAAATAACAGATTGCTGCCTTTAAAATTGTATCTTGTAAAACCAAAGCCTACAAATGAATTTGCTAAAACCTGACCTATTGAGTTCATAACAATAATATATGCTGTATTTAAGAAATACTTATGAAGCTCTGCTTCTTTAAAAACTGTAAGATAGTTTCCGAAAGCATACGGTGGCTTCAAAAAATATTCTATATCATAAGCATATAATGAGTTTTTAACAAGGGAAATACCTACTGCCCACAAAAATGGGAACATCAATATTACTCCAAATAGGGTAAGAAAAACAAACTGAATTGTTTTTAATCTGCTAACATATTTTGCACTTTTTTTCTTTTTATTAAGATTTGGATTATTAGTTATTTCTATCTGTTTACTGTTCATAATACACCCACTTCTTCTCTGCAATTTTCTGTATAATTGTAAATATAAGCACCATAAAGAATAGCACAAAACCTAATGCTGCGGCCCAACCGATTTTGCCTTCAGCTCCCCAAACCCAAGTGTAAATCCACTGGCTTGGTACATTAGCTACATAGTTTCCTTCTGCGCTTAATACAAAGAATACTTCGAATACCTGTAACGATCCTGCAAAACCTGTTATAATAAGGAAGAAGAGTGTGGGGCTCATAAGTGGGAATATAACGCGGAAAAACTTTTGTATACCGGTTGCACCATCAACATCAGCTGCTTCCAAAACTTCTGTGCTCAAACCCTGTAATCCTGCAAGCAAGAACATTGAGGAGTAACCTACACCTGTCCATATACACATAATTACTACAGATAAGATAACCTCAAACCAGTTACTACTATAGTGGAATTTAAAAGGACCGAGTCCTATGTAACTAAATATTTCGTTTAATATACCATCTTCTCTATAAAGCATTTTCCAAACCATACCTGCTACAACAGCCGGCGTGAGATTAGGAATAAAATATATAATTCTAAACGCAGATATGCTTTTTAATTTCGAATTCAAAAATACTGCTAAAACACTTGCAAGTGAAAGCTTGAGCGCTTCCTGCAAAATAGCAAAAACCCAAATGTTTCTAAAAGCTGGCCAAACATCTTCATTTTCAAAAAGAATGTATTTATAGTTAGATAAACCTTTCCATACTGGCGGGTCAAACATGTCATAACGACAGAATGACAAATAAATTGCAAATAGCAATGGTATTAAAGTTAAAAATAAAAGAGCAAATACATATGGGGAAACAAACAACCAACCCCATCTTGCATGTTTTTTTACCAAAACGGTACACCTACCTTCAATTTAAACAAGTTAATTTATCAAATTCATATTTTTGTTAGGGGTATGCATAACACACCCCTAACATTTTTAATAACAAATATTAGTAGTTATAGTAGTAGTCAAGAACTTCCTGAACAGCCTTATGGCTTTCTGCAGCTGCTTCTTCAGGTGTTATGTCACCACGAACCATCTGTGTTGATTTTCCGTGAACTTCGGCCTGCCATTCTGACCAGCAGGGGTTTTCGAAGAGTGTTTCGCCGTATTCGTCAATGTACTTGTAGTATGCTGAAATGTTTGCAGGTACTACGCCGTCCATTTTTTCAATCTTATCAAGTGAAGATTTTCTTATGGGGAAACCAGCTAAACGATATTTTGCAGTAAGATCCTGTGCTTCTTCGCTAAGGTAATACTTTAAGAATTCCCAAGCTGCGCCCTTAACCTGTTCGCTTGCGCCGGAATAAATACCCCACTGATTGGGAACGTATACTGAATAACGGTTGCCGTCCCAGCCTATGGGCATTGGAGCTGCATCGTATTCAAAACCAGCTTCTTTGTTCTGGTTAATTGCAGTAACATTGGAAGACTGAGCTAACATAATAGCTATCTGACCTTTTACGAATGAAAGATTTCTTCCGCCAGTCTGAGCAGAAACCCACTGCTGTGTGGGTGATATACCTTCTTCGATAGGCTGATAAAGTCTCTTGAAGCCTTCGATTACTTCAGGTGTATCAAACTGTGATACCTTACGTGTTTCATCAAGAGGCTGACCGCCTGAAGCTAATACGTAAGGCAACCAACCTTCTGTTATGTTATAACTTGCAGAATAGCCGTAAACTTCGGGCTGACCGTCGCCATTTTCATCCTTTGTAAGTTTTCTTGCCATTTCGTTCAGATCTTCAAATGTCCAGTCATCTGTGGGATAAGCAAGACCTGCTTCGTCAAAGAGCTTTTTGTTGTAAAGCATAGCAATGGAGTTCATAGCATGAGGAACGCCCCATACATGACCTCCTGCGTCTGTTGCTGAGAAAAGTGCTGAATTATAGTCTTCAACATTAAGATCTTTATCAATAAGTCCCTTAAGGTTCATAACTGCGCCTTTGCCGCCAAGGCTTGCATTGTAACCTGAGTCAGTAATAAATACATGTGAGGGATCTTTTGCAGCAAGCTGAGTTTTTAATTTAGTCTGGAATTCAGTCCAAGGACTAGTATCTAACTCAAGAGTGATGTTTGGGAATGCTGCGTCAAAGTTATCAATAATTTCCTGAGGGGTTATTAAGTTACCTTCAGGGCTACCAATCTTAAGTGTTACTGCCGCATTGGGATCGTAACCTTCAAGAAGTTCTACATCTCCAGCATTGTTTGCTGTATTTGAACAAGCCGAAAGAGCAAATACCATGCTAAGAGCGAGGAAAATACATAAAATTTTCTTCATTTACTTACATCTCCTTTTAATTTTTTTGGGGATAATCCCCTTTTGCACGGAATACGGCTTTTCCGTGTTTGATATGTATTTTGTGACTTTGTACATATTGAACATAAATCACATTTGAATTATAACATATTTATACATAAAGTGCAATAGTATTTTTTGTTTTTTATGCATTTAATCAAAAAAACAATAAAAAAAGTCCGCTTGTGCGGACTTTTTTATTTACCACCGTTGATTATTGTGTGAATTACACAAATTTGAAGAATTTTTGTTTATGGAACTTTTAGAATCCATTGACTTTATATCTTGTGAATGAATCCCGTAAATGCCAAGTTCTTCTGCTATTTCCGTTCTGATATTTTGGTTTTCTTTGCTCTTTTTATTCATAATATCTTCTCTCCAATCTATGTCAAACCGTTTTGTTCGGTATTTTTAGTTTGTCACAGATTTTTATATATATAACAGAATCATATGGTAAGAGTTCCGCTTTCTGTTATCATAAGCAAAAGCACGTCTTCTTCTTTCCCCGTTTCGGCATTTATATATATAAGAAAATTATTTTTGTTTGTTTTTGCCTTGAATTCGTAGCAAAGAACCTCTTTCTTTGAATCAAGCGGAATAAGAGCAAGTCTTCCCTTTTCTGCAGTAACAGTTTTACTTAACTTCGCTCTTGCCTCCTGTTCACTTATAATATTTGAAGAAAAAGTTCTTGTCCTGTGATTTGCAATATATCCCGCAGCCTCTAAACCTAAAACTTCTCCTGTGTCCATTGCTATTTTTACTTTAATAAGGTCAGGATATATAACCACTCCATCCTGCGTGCAGGTAAAGTTTATTGTTGCTACACAGGATTTTATTTCATAATAACTTTCCTGCATATCTGTAAGTCCTATAATTTTAAGATATTCCTCGGCTTTTTTTACTGCCTCTTGCGGACTTATTTTTATTTCTGCCACAGTTCTGTTATCGAGCATCCATACCAAAGCATTTCCTGCCTTTGTTAACTCAACGCTTATATTTCTATCGCTCTCATCAGGCTTCACAGAAAAACTGTAAGAAGGTGTTTTTCCTGTGTTTTCTCCTAAAAAAGTGACTTTTCCATACCTTTCCTTCCCCACTATTTCTTTAAGCCTTGCTGCAGCCTCTTCTTTTGTGTACTCTCTTTGACCTTTTAAAAGCTGCGGCTTACTGTTTTCAATATGCGAAGAAAAAGGTCCGTCATAAATAAGAGAAGGATAATCTGCAAACTTGCTTTCTATATTCTCAAACTCGTTTGCCATAACCCGTTGGTTTTTTACCGCAAAGTCCGAATCCATGCTTATTTTTCCACTATATACATCATCCTGCATTGAAACAAGCATATCATTAAGATTGGATGCATATTCGCTCATTTGCAAAAGAGTATTGTTTTCCTCTTCAGTGGGTTCTCCTCCTTCTATATATTTCATTGAAAGAGAATATGTGTAATCTCCCACCTGTGATAAAAACCTCATCATATTGTCAAGCTGTGCATCACTTATCATAAGCTGTCCGAGGTCTGCTTCTGCCTGCGAAGCTTCGTTATAAATTTCGCCTGCTATACGTATCATACTTTTAGGGTTTGTAACAACCGCTCCTTTTGCAAGGTTTGTTTCAATATTATTTACATACTGAACTATCTCTGCAAAAGAACGCTGATACTGATTGTCTACCCTCATTTTATAGTCGGCAGCTTTTTTTGAATAATGAATTACCGAAAATGCAGTAATAAATATTACAGTACAAAGTATTGCCGAAATGCTTTTTTGAGAAATTTTTCTTTTTAATTTCATTTTCATCACTCCGGCATTATTTTTCCCATACTTCATATTTTTATGTAACTGGATTTTTTCCTGTTTTTTCTTTGAATATATCACGAATACAGTGAAATAATAACAACGTGACAGAAAAGTCACAATCGGAGGCAATAATGAAAGTTTCAGACATTATGACATGCCCGGCTGTGTCAGTAAAAAGTGATGCAACAGTCGAGGAAGCCGCCAAGGTTATGCGTCAACACAATATAGGTTCACTTCCTGTTACAGACGACTCGGGAAAACTTTCGGGAGTTTTAACAGACCGTGATATCGTTATAAGAGCAGTAGCTCGAGGAATGGATATCACAAAAAGAACTGTAAATGAAATTATGACGCAGAAAGTGGTTGTAGTGGCGCCGTACACCGATATTGAAAAGACAGCCCGTACAATGGCACATGACAGAATAAGAAGATTACCCGTAATCGAGCACGACAGGCTTGTTGGTGTTATTGCTTTAGGCGATATAGCCGTGTGCACGGATTTTGCCGTTGAAGCAAGCGAGGCTCTGTCGGAAATTTCGGAAGGATGCCACAAAAAATACCCAGCCAAACACTAAAGCATAACCCCGCTTTTTTTGCGGGGTTATGCTTTTTTTAACACAAATTTCAAATTTCGACAGGTGCGGTTAATGCCGGCTTTAAATTTTGTGTTTTACAATTTATATTATGAAAAAAAGGTAATTTTGTGTAATGTTTTGTCGGTTTTATATACAAAAAACTTCGCTCAATGCGAAGTTCTAATTTATTTTTGATACGCTTACTGCTCCGTTTATTATATGCGCACGGTTTATAAAGTCCTTTACCAAAACTCCTGTTACCGCTACTCCTTCAACATAATAACCAGATCTTGTAACCTGTAACACTGTACCTTCAAAAACTCTGTACATGGCACGGTCACGCTCTTTTAGTTTTTGCATGCCTATCCATTCCTGCAAACGTATTTTATCTCCTTCTTTAAACTCTGGTCTTGTTCGGCGTTTTATATTATCAAGCAAAATTTTGCGACGGTCAGCCATAACTATACTGTGCATTTCCTGCTCTATTTTTAAACGTTTTTCGGCTTTCTTTTGTTCCTTTGTAAGAACTGCCATAGATACTCCTCCTTTACGTTTCATTTTTAGTATACCACACTTTTTCTTTATTTGCCACAATAAAATAAAAAATTTTTTAAAAAAAGGTTACATTTATGGCAATTTTGTTGTATAATTAAATTTGTAGTAATTTTACTCTGCGAAAGGACGTGTTACTTTTATGAGTTTTTGGAAATCTGTTACAGATTTTTTTACCATGATGCGCATCACAGATTTTGTTGATATTATTCTGGTTGCATTTTTGATTTATAACCTTTTAAAGCTTGTACGAGAAACCCGTGCAGGTCAGCTTGTCAAGGGCATTTTGCTTCTTATTCTTATTTCGGTTTTAAGCCACTGGCTGCAATTTAACACTTTAAGCTATATAATGGACAATACTCTGCAGGTTGGTTTTATTGCTTTGATTGTAGTTTTTCAACCAGAGCTTCGCCGTGTGCTTGAAAAAATGGGTCGTTCAAAATTTTTGGCAGACATTTTTTCGGGCGATGAAAACAAATACGATTATATAATAAACGAAATTACAGCTGCGGCACAAAGAATGTCGGAAGAAAAAACAGGTGCTCTTATGGTAATTGAGTGTGACACAAAGATAGGCGAATTCATAAAAACAGGTACAGAACTTGATGCAAAAATAAGTTCCGACCTTCTTACAAATATCTTTGTTCCCAACACACCTTTACACGACGGTGCAGTTATTATCCGTGATGGAAAAATAATTTCTGCCGCTTGTATTCTTCCTCTTACACAAAATGACTCTTTAAGCCGTGAACTTGGAACCCGTCACAGAGCTGCTTTAGGTATTACCGAAGTATCTGATGCAGCAGTAGTAATAGTTTCGGAAGAAACAGGTAAAATTTCTTTTGCCGCAAACGGATATATGACAAGAAATCTTAATACTGATTCTTTGAAAACTATGCTCTATGACACATTTCATCCATCGCAGGCTTACAACACAAGCAATATTTCCTCATGGAAGGAGCGTTTGAAGTGGTTAAAAAAATAATTTCTGATGATAAAAAAAATAAAAAAGAAGAAGTTTTTATGAGAATTCTCTCTTTAGTTGTTGCTATCGGTCTTTGGCTTTTTGTTGTATATTCCGAAAATCCCGCAAGAGAAGTATGGGTACGTAACATCCCTATTTCTTATAAAAATCTTGATGCTTTAGAAAATAACTCGCTGGTTATTATAGCAAATACTGCAAAAAGTTCCGCTGTTAAAGTAAACGGCAGAAGACGCGATGTTCTTATGCTGGGCAACAACAACGTTTCTTCTTCTGTTGACCTTGCAAATATAAAAGAACCAGGACAGTATAATCTTCCTGTTTCATTTTCTTTCCCTATCGACAGTGTTGATATTACAGACAAAAGTCCTTACAATATCACTTTAACAGTTGATAAGCTTGTAAAAACAACAAAAGAAATTCAGGTAAACTACATAGGAACTCCTGCTGAAGGTTATCATTACGAAGATGCAGTTTTATCTTCCTCTTCGGCGATACTTTCAGGTCCTTCTTCCCTGCTTTCTTCTGTTGACTATGTAAGCCTTGATGTTGACATTTCAAACATTTCCGAAAGTATAGAAACAAATGCAGTTCCTAAAATTATTTTCAAAGAAGGTTTTGAAGAAAATGCTCAATATATAAAGTGCGAAACAAATTCGGTAAAGGTTCTTGTTCCTGTTGGAGTTTCAAAGGTTGTTACTATTACCGCAGACTACACTTCCGCAGTTGTTTTGGAACCCTCAACAGCAGAAATTACAGGACCGGCAGAAGTTATTTCTTCTATTGAAAGTATTACAACTATTCCCATTGTTTTCCCTGAAGGCCAAACCTCTGCAACAGCAGAACTTATTCTTCCAGAAGGTGTTGTGGCAAATGTTAACAATGTAACCGTGTCACTTCCTCCTGTAACTGACAACGCCGAAGAGGAGACTGTGGAATAATGAACATATCAGCTACTCAAAGCGGTATAAAAATAGAAAATGTACGTGACTTTAATCCTTTGCATACCTTTACCTGCGGGCAATGCTTTAGATGGGAACAGGAAGAAGATTCAAGTTTTACAGGCGTTGCTCACGGTAAGGTTTTAAATGTAAAACTTGAAAATAAAACTCTTTATCTTAATAACACAGATATATCGGAATTTAATTCTCTTTGGAAAAACTATTTTGATTTTGACCGTGATTATACAAAAATTAAAAAAACTCTTTCAAATGACCCTTTTTTAAAAACTGCTACCGAATTCGGAAGCGGAATACGAATATTAAAACAGGATTTTTTTGAAACTCTTGTTTCTTTTATCATTTCCGCAAACAACAACATACCGAGAATTCAAAAAATAATAAATATTTTTTCAAAAATGTACGGCGAAAAGCTTTCTTATAACGGAAAGGAATACTATGCCTTTCCTTCCCCTGAAAACCTTTCAGGTATAACAAAAGATGACCTTGCACCTTTGCACGCAGGCTATCGTGCTGATTATCTTGCCGATACTATAAATAAATTTTATTCTTTATCTTTTGATAAAATAAACTCAATGCCTCTTGACGAAGCAAAAAAGGTTCTCTGTTCATTAAAAGGTGTAGGTCCAAAGGTTTGCGACTGTATCCTTCTTTTTGCTTTTGCAAAGTTTGAAGTTTTCCCCACAGATGTTTGGGTAAAACGAGTAATGAACGAACTCTACGGTTGCGAAGAAAATTTGGTAACCCGCTTTGGAATGGACAAGTTTGGTCATTTTTCCGGACTTGCACAACAATATCTTTTTTATTGGCGGAGAGGTGCTTAAACTATAAAAATGCAGGGATTTCCCTGCAATATTTTTAAAAAAGGAAACTGATTATGGATATAGCAATTATTGGAGGCGGTGCTTCCGGTCTTACCGCAGCAATTACTGCTGCAAGGCTTGGTTTTAAAGTATCTATTCTTGAACGATTACCAAGGGTAGGTAAAAAAATACTTTCAACAGGTAACGGAAGATGCAATATTTCAAATGCAAATATTGATATTTCACGCTATCACGGAAATACTTCTTTTGCATCTTCTGTTCTTAATAAATACAGCTTGCAATCGGTACGCGACTTTTTTAATAGTATCGGCATGGAGTTTTGCGAGCTTGAAGACGGAAAGCTTTATCCCAAAAGTTTACAGGCGTCTACTGTGCTTGATATGCTTCGCATTGAGGTTTCCCGCCTTTCGGTTGAAGAAATTACCGATTTCGAAGTATGCGATATAAAGAAAGAAGGTAATTCCTTTATCATAACATCAAAGCAAGGAAAGGAAGTTTTTTCAAAAGCCGTTATTTTGGCTTGCGGAGGAAAGGCTGCACCTTCCTCGGGAACCGACGGCTCGGCTTATTCCCTTGCAGAAAAATTTGGTCACAAAACTACAAAGCTTTTACCATCTCTTGTCCAGCTTAAATGCGAAAATACACCTAAAGCATTAAAAGGTGTTAAGCACGTTTGCAAGGCAAGTGTTATGGTTGATAAAAAATGTGTAAAATCTGAATTTGGGGAAGTTTTGTTTACAGAGTACGGACTTTCGGGTCCTCCTATATTCCAGCTTTCCAGAATTGCTTCAAAGGCACTTTCTGATAAAAGATCTGTTTATATTTCGTTAAATCTTTTACCTGAATATCCGCAAGAAGAGCTTTTTTCAATCCTTTCAAAAAGAAAAGCCGATTTTTATTATATGTCAAAAGAAGATTTTTTGTCGGGTATTATAAATAAAAAAATAGGGTTTGAAATATGCAAAAAAGCAAGCAATATCAAGGATTTGGCCTGGCTTTTATCAAACTTTGAATTTAAGGTTTCAGGCACGCTTTCCTGGGGGCAGGCTCAAGTTACGGCAGGCGGTATAAAATGTGATGACATTTATCCCGAAAACTTAATGTCCAAAAAAGTTAAAGGACTTTTCTTTGCAGGCGAAATTTTAGATGTAGACGGCGATTGCGGAGGGTTTAATCTGCACTGGGCATGGTGCTCTGGAATGCTTGCTGGCAAAGCTGCCGGGGAGGTTTTGAATGATTAAAATTTCAAACATAAAAATGCCGGTGGAACATAACGAAAAAATGTTGATGGATGCTGTTCAAAAGGTTACGGGCGTACCTTGCAAGGATTTAAAAATACTTAAAAAATCTATTGATGCACGCAAAAAAAGTGATGTATTTTATGTGTATACGGTTGCAGTAAGTTTAAATTGTGAGCAAAAGTTGCTTTCTAGAAAGAACATTTTGGAATATATTGAGCCTTGTATGCTTAATATTCCTAAAATTTCTTTCAAAAAAAGACCTGTGATAGTAGGAAGCGGTCCTTCCGGATTATTTGCCGCTTTTATTTTAGCACAGGCAGGATTGTGCCCTGTTATTTTAGAGCGTGGCAAAACTGTTGACAAGCGAAAAAAGGACATAGAGAATTTTTATAAAAACAGAAAGCTTAATCCTTCATCGAATGTTCAGTTAGGCGAAGGCGGTGCCGGAACTTTTTCTGACGGAAAAGTAGGAACCGGAATTAAAAGTCCTTATATCTACCACATTTTGAAAACTTTTGTTGAATGTGGGGCTAAACCAGAAATTATGTATGATGCTCATCCTCATATAGGCAGTGATGTTTTGCCCGTTGTTATAAAAAACTTAAGAGAAAAAATAAAAGCTTTGGGCGGAGAGTTTTTATTTGAAAATACTTTACGCGATATTAAAATAAAAAACGGCAGAATTTTTTCTGCCATTACTGATACTTGTGAATTTGAAACTGATCATCTTATTTTAGCAACAGGTCATAGTGCAAGAGATACCTTTAAGATGTTATCTGACAAAGGTATTTGTATGAGTGCAAAAAATTTTTCGGTTGGTGTTAGAATTGAACATTTGCAGGAAGATATAGGAAAAGCCTGTTTTGGCGATTTTTATACAAAGCTTCCTGCTGCAGACTACAAGCTCTCTTGCCACCTCCCTAACGGATTTTCTGTTTACACGTTCTGTATGTGTCCCGGCGGATATGTTTCGGGTGCTGCAAGCGAAGAAGGCGGTGTTGTTACAAACGGACACAGTCTTTGTGCCCGTGACGGCAAAAACGCAAACAGTGCGTTGCTTGTCGGGATAAATCCCGATATTTTTGGAAAATCGCCTCTTTCAGGGATAGAATACCAGCGTAAAATTGAACGTGCCGCTTTTATTTTAGGTGGAGAAGATTATTCTGCTCCGTGTGAAACTGTTGGCAGATTTTTGGGTAAAAATGTTTCTGTGGGCAAGGTTTTGCCTACCTATTTACCCTCTGTAAAAGAATGTGATATATCGGGGATTTTTCCATCCTATATAACAGAATCGTTAAGACTTGCATTGCCTGTACTATCCAAACAAATAAGAGGTTTTGACAGTGATGAAGCTTTGCTTACTGCTCCTGAAACAAGAAGCTCCTCCCCTGTACGGATAGACCGTAACGAAATGGGAGAAGCCAGTATTTTGGGTATTTATCCTGTTGGCGAAGGCAGTGGTTATGCTGGCGGAATAATGTCGAGTGCGGTTGACGGCATAAAAACTGCTTTATCGATTATACAAAATGTTCCAAGGCAATAAGCATACAAAGCCCTGGTATTCCAAGTAAACCACAAATTGCCGTTGTTAAAAAATTTACAGCTATGAACATTCCGCTGAAACTTCCTAAACTGTTTAAAATTAAAAGAATACCTCCGCCTGCCAGAGTATGCAAAAGCATTTTTAAAATCCATTTTACAGGCTTTTGCAAAAGGCAGAGAATTCCTATGAGCATTATAAGACACGCTGTATATATTAAAACATCTTTCAAACCTTCTCACCTCATTAAAGAGTATGAAGGTTTGTCTTTTTTTATGACTAAGTCATCGGAGATTCGAACTAAATACGGTTTAAAAAGGGGAGTTTCGCATAATACTGCAGAAAATTCTGCAAATATACGCCAGTATTATTTTTGAATTTTCTTTGTCTTATATCAAAATTCCCTCTTTTTAAACTCCTTGACCTTATACGCAGAAAAATTTGTAATGATTTTAATGCGGAGGTTGAAGTTGGGCTGACGCCCTACAAAACCGACAATTCGAAAGCATTCAAATTTGGCAAGTATAAGGCGCATTCAGTTCGACTCCCAGATGACTAAAGCTTTTTTAATTTTGGTGTTATATTTGCAACAATAACTGTTGTAATAATAAGCTCAAAAAGCATATAGCTTCCGTTGTATAAAAGAGAATATATTGCAGGGCTTGTCCCTTCGGGTGCATATACTCCCCATATAATTATGCCCGACAAAAAGTGACATATAAATCTTAAAAATATTACTGTTGCAGTTGAAATGGCAAGAGAAAATCTTTTTTCTTCGCCGTAAAGTTTTTCGAAAAATCCTGCAAAACCAAGGACACCAAAGGCAAAAACATAATCCAAAAGCACAACAAGTACATACGAAATAAAGTTTTGTACAGGAGGCGCAGGTATGCCTGTTATAAACATTTGCAATATTCCGTAAATACACGAGGATATAAATCCCCATACGCTTTTATATTTTACTGATATTAAAATTAAAGGAAGCATTGAAACTAAAGTTATACTCCCCCCGTAAGGGGCACGGAATATTATGATAAGCGAAAGCACTGTTGAAAGTGCAAACATTATTGCTGTTGTTACTATCTTTTTAGTTATTGTTTTTCTCATTATAAATTTCCTTTCTGAAGTTATTTTTGCCTTCAGAAGAAAAAAAGCAGTACGCCAACATGAGGGTGTACTGCTTAAATTCCTACGTTGGCATTATCCAAATCAGGTATGCGGGTCGGATTTTATCCCTCTCAGCCCATATTATGAGCTCCCCGTTTACTTATTTAATTTTAGAGAAGTTCTACATAAAGTTCTCTTACAGCGTTTTCGTCTACAGGTTCTTCTTTCTTATCTCTTACTTCAAAGAATTTTTGTGCAACCTGCGGGAAAAGTGCATAGCTTAAAACATCTTCTTCACTCTTTGCTATGTCCTTTGTTTCTTCGCGGTATTTTTCAAGTTCAGGCTGTAAAAGGTCGGCAGGACGAACTGTTACCACTTCATCTTCTCCTATTGCCTTTTTACGAACTTCTTCATTTACTTTTCCTGGAAGTTCGCCATATTCGCCTTTTAAAAGTCCTTTTGATTCTTTTGTAAATATTTTGTATCTTTCTCCCGATAAAACATTGAGTACTGCTTGTGAACCTACTATCTGGCTTGTAGGTGTTACCAAGGGAGGAAACCCGAAATCTTCTCTTACGCGGGGTACTTCTGCCAATACTTCGTAATACTTATCTTCGGCATTTGCCTGTTTAAGCTGCGAAATAAGGTTTGAAAGCATACCGCCGGGAACCTGATATAAAAGTGTGTTTGTATCAACACTTAATACCTTGGGGTCAAGACTTCCCTGCTCTTTTAGCTTCTGTGCAACTGTACGGAAATGTGCTGCCGCTTCCGAAAGTTTTGCAAGGTCAAGACCTGTATCTCTATCGGTACCCTGTAATGTGGCAACCAATGCTTCAGTTGAAGGTTGCGATGTGCCGTTTGCAAGTGGCGAAAGTGCACAATCAACTATATCAACCCCTGCCTGTACTGCCATAAGATATGTCATATCGCCTGTGCCGGTTGTGTTATGTGTATGAAGGTGTATGGGGAGGCTTATGTTTTCTTTTAATTTCTTTACGAGAGAATATGCGTCGTAAGGAAGTAAAAGGTTTGCCATATCCTTTATACAAATTACATCTGCACCCATTTTTTCGAGTTTTTCTGCAAGACGAACAAAATAATCTTCGTCGTGCACAGGACTTACTGTGTAGCTGATTGCCGCTTCACATGTTCCACCGTATTCTTTAATGTACTTCATTGCTGCGGCTATGTTTCGTGTATCATTTAATGCATCGAATACTCTTACAACATCAATACCATTTTCGATGGATTTTTTACAGAAAGCTTCAACAACATCATCTGCGTAGTGTTTGTATCCCAAAAGGTTCTGTCCACGCAAAAGCATCTGTAATTTTGTTTTAGGCATTGCCTTTTTTAATGTACGAAGGCGTTCCCAGGGGTCTTCATTCAAAAATCTCATACAAGAGTCGAATGTTGCACCGCCCCAGCATTCAAGTGACCAGTAACCCATATTGTCAAGAATTTCGCAAACAGGAAGCATATCTTCTGTTTTCATTCTTGTAGCCGCCTGCGACTGATGAGCGTCACGTAAAATTGTATCTGTAATATATAATTTATTAGCCATAATTTATCCTTTCTCCCTTACTTCAAGAATAATGTAAGGAGCGCACCCGCTGCTATGGCAGAACCTATAACGCCGGAAACGTTGGGGCCCATTGCATGCATAAGTAAGAAGTTTGAGGGATTTTCTTTCTGTCCAACAGTCTGTGATACTCTTGCAGCCATAGGTACAGCAGAAACGCCTGCCGAACCGATGAGAGGGTTGATTTTATTTTTTGTAAAGAGGTTCATAAACTTAGCAAGTAATACACCGCCGGCTGTACCGCCTGCAAATGCAATTACACCCATTACTATTATACCGAGAGTTTTCCACTGAAGGAAAATTTCAGCTGTTGCTGTTGCTCCAACAGAAATGCCTAAGAATACTGTTACGATATTCATAAGCTCGTTCTGTACAGTTTTTGAAAGTCTTTCGCAAACTCCGCTTTCTGTAAGAAGGTTACCAAGCATAAGTGAGCCTATTAAGGGAGCTGCTGAAGGAACTAAAAGTGCTACAAATATTGTAACAACTATGGGGAATACAATTTTTTCTGTTTTTGAAACAGGTCTTAACTGTTTCATTACAATAGAACGTTCCTTTTTGGTTGTAAGAGCCTTCATAATAGGAGGCTGAATAACGGGAACGAGTGCCATATATGAATATGCAGCTACTGCTATGGGACCTAAAAGGTCTGGAGCAAGACGAGATGTTACATATATAGCCGTAGGACCATCTGCGCCGCCGATGATACCAATTGAAGAAGCTTCAAAGGGATTGAAGCCGAGTGCTACTGCGCCAAAGAATGCTATAAAGATACCTGCCTGTGCTGCTGCACCTAAAAGCAAGCTTTTGGGGTTTGCAATCAGGGGACCAAAGTCTGTCATAGCACCAACGCCTATAAAGATAAGGCAAGGATATATACCGAGCTTTACACCGAGGTAAAGATAGTCTAAAAGCCCTGCTGTAACTTCTGTCCCGTTAACCAGACCGTGAGGAAAGGCTGCCCAGTTAACAGTTCCGCCGCCAAATATTTCAGGATGATATAATCCTGCACCGGGTAAGTTTGTTAAAAGCATACCGAATGCTATTGGTAACAAGAGCAATGGCTCGAATTTTTTTACAATGGCAAGGTACATAAGTACAAGAGAAATAGCTATCATTATAAGGCAAAGATAGTTTTCTGCCAAAAGAGCAAAGCCTGTGTCACCAAGAAAATTTAATATTGTTGACATTTTTATTACTCCTTTAAGTTTAAGCTATTGTGCAAAGTACTGTTCCTGATACTACTGATGTGCCTTTTGTAACGCAAACTGATTCAACTGTACCGTCGCAGCCTGCCATAATTTCGTTTTCCATTTTCATAGCTTCCAAAACCATAAGAACCTGGCCTTTTTTAATTGTATCGCCAGCCTGCACATTTACTGCTAAAATTGTGCCGGGCATTGGAGCTGTTACCTGCTGTCCTTCGCCTGCGGGAGCTGCTGCGGGTGCAGGTGCGGGTGCTTCTTCTTTTGCAGGTGCGGGAGCTGCTACGGGAGCCTGTGCTGCGCCTGTTAATTCTTCAATTTCTATTTCATATGCTGTTCCATTTACATTTACTTTATACTTTTTCATTCTTCTCTTTCCTTTCCTCTCACACTTTTTTAATTGAATGTATTCTGATACCCTTTATATCGGTACCAAGTTCTTCTGCTATTACTGCAGAAATTGCTGCTGCAAGTTCCTGCTTATTTGGAATTGTTGTTGCCGGTGTTTTAGCAGGTGTCTTTACCTTTTTTGGTTCTTCTTTTACAAGTGCTTTGCAAACTGAACCCATGATATAGCATATTGCTATAAGACACACAAGACCTACAAAAACAAGCCCAAACCCAAAACCGAAAACAGTTAATTCGCTTATCTCGTTTGCAGCTTCAAGTGAAATTGTGTTCATACTGTTCTTCCTTTCCTCAAAATATTTCCAGCATACAGTATACTCTAAAATATTTCCAAAGTCAATATCATTTATTAAATTATGTCAAATAATTTTTATATAAAAACATTTGACATATTATATAAATAGTAATATAATTTTAAAAAACATTTTACGAGGTTTATATATGAGAAATTATGCTTTAGAACTTGAAAAAAGAGTTTCTTTTATAAAAGAGGTTCTTAAAAATTCACACGCTGACGGCATTATTTTTGGTAACAGTGGTGGTAAAGATTGCACTCTTGTAGGTATTTTATGCAAAAGAGCTTGCGACAACGTATTATCGGTTATGATGCCATGCAACTCGTCGCGCAATTTTGGAGAAGATATGCAAGATGCTGTTGCAACTTGCAAAAAATTTGAGATTGAAAACATAACTGTTGATTTAAGCAAGGTAAAAGATTCAATGGTTGATGCTATTCCTCTTACTATCTCCCCTGCTTCTTCTATGAACATAAACCCAAGACTCCGCATGACAACACTTTACAGCATTGCTCAAACACGAAATTCCGTTGTTGCCGGAACCGGGAATAAATGTGAGATTTTTATGGGATACTTTACAAAGTGGGGCGACGGTGCTTGCGATTTCAATCCCATTGCAGATTTATCAGTAAGCGAAGTATATGAATTTTTAGAGTTCTTGGGGGCTCCTGAAAATATAATTAAAAAAGCTCCTTCTGCCGGCCTTTTTGAAGGGCAGACAGACGAGCAGGAAATGGGCGTTCTTTATTCCGAAATTGAAGATTTTATAAACAGAAAAGAAGTTTTGGAAAATTCGGCCAAAAAGATTTCTTCGGCTCACGAGCGCACTCATCACAAGCGAAAAATGCCTTTATATTACACCGAATAAATTTTATCGCACACCTAAAAGGAGTCTTTTCTTCTTTACAAATTTATTTTATTGTGTTATAATAAAGACGGTGGTGCAGTATCCTAGTCAATTCTGCCGAATCCCAGGGCGGGCCTAAAAATCCGCCGACGGGCACATCGATGAAGTTCCTTGTGCCGGCTTTTGATGCCAGTCAGGGGCTGGTGCTGGGAGTTAAGGATTGCGGGTGGGTTGTAACGGCATACGACTTTAACCCTCTTTCCGTGGAGACCCACGTTCGTGCATTTTGATTTTTTGAAAAATGTACGGCTTGGGATTAAACCTGTCTTGCGGTGCCTTTTGGTGCTGTGGTCAGAGTAGCCTGCCTTGAGTGGCCATGAGGGATTAAGGCTTGGGCAAGGTTTTGTGTCGGCCAACACAATCCTTGTTATCGCTTTATGAAATTATGTCTGCAAAAGAGGCTAAAGATTTGGCGTGACTGTTGAGGAAATCTCCTAGGCTGTCCCTTTTTTCAGGGAAGGATACGAAGGATTGCAGTGTGGACTTAGTGGTAATCCGGTTTGAGCTAAGGCTCAGCTTTGGTTTAAAGGGGAACCGCCACGACGGCGACGCGTGGTACTGAAGCGGGAAATCCAACACGGACCTATGCCGCAAACTTAACTTCGTGTTCTACCACCTATTTTTTATTATTAAGGATTTTTTATGGACAAAGATAGTCAAAAACGAAAAATTAAAGTTAAAACTTCTCATATTCAGGGCAAAAATTTCAGTTTGCCCTGGCTTTTATTTGTTACTTTTATTGCTTTTTCACTTTCTGTTCTGATTACTTGTATTTCTAATATTTTACTGTCTGATTTACCTATTGGAATTGCTCTTTTGATTTTGCTCTTTATAGTATGCATTGGTATATTTTTTGATATTTTGGGCATTGCGGTTGCTTCTTCTGTGGAAGCTCCCTTCCATGCTATGGCATCGAGTAAAATTGTTGGTGCAAAACAATCGGTATGGCTTTTGCGTAATGCCGAAAAAGTTTCGAGTTTTTGCAATGACGTTATTGGTGATATTTGCGGTATTGTAAGCGGTGCAGCAGGTACTGTTATTGTTACTTCTCTTGTCGTTAAATTTTCGTGGAATTCTCTTATTACAACTCTTATTATAACAGGTCTTACCGCTGCCCTGACTATTGGCGGAAAGGCTGCCGCAAAAACTTTTGCTTTTAAAAACTGTAACTCCATTGTGTTTTTTATTGGCAGATTTTTGTCTTGTTTTTCAAAGAGGGATAAAAAATGATTCTTGATAAAATTAGTTCCCCAAAAGATTTAAAAAAACTTAATTTTGACGAGCTTAATGCTCTGGCTGAAGAAATCAGATCTTTTCTTATTGGCAAGGTAAGCGAACTGGGAGGGCATTTGGCATCTAATCTTGGTGTTGTGGAGCTTACTTTAGCTTTGCATTATTTTTTTAATACACCTTATGACAAAATTATTTGGGACGTAGGTCACCAAAGTTATATACATAAAATTATCTGTGGAAGACGTGACCTTTTTGATTCGCTTCGTCAAAAAGACGGATTAAGCGGATTTCCGAAAATAAGCGAAAGTGAATATGACACTTTTAATGCAGGCCATGCAGGCACTTCCCTGTCTCTTGCATTAGGTCTTGCTTTAGCTAAAGAACAGAAAAATGACGATTTTGAAATTGTTCCTGTTATTGGGGATGCTTCTTTTGCAAACGGAATAAATCAGGAAGCTTTAAATCATTTGTCGCATTGCGGTAAAAAGATTATTATTATTTTGAATGATAATCAAATGTCAATTCAGGAATCAATTGGAGCTTTTTCGAAGTATCTTAATAAAATAAGGACTAATCCTATTTATTTTGATGCGAAGGGACGGACTAAAAAAGTTTTTTCGAAAATACCTTTGATAGGTTCTCTATTATATAAGATTACCAGTAAATTTTCTAAACTTATGAAGTTTATTTTTGTGCCCGGTATTTATTTTGAAAAACTTGGGTGTAAATATCTGGGGCCTTTTGACGGGCATGATATCCAAGGGTTGTGTACTGCTTTTTCACAGGCTAAAAAATATGAAAAGCCCTGCATTGTACACGTTTGCACAAAAAAAGGCAAGGGATATGATATGGCAGAAAAGGCACCTTCAAATTTCCATGCTGTTTCTTCTTCAAAAAAGGTTGTATCCGGGAAAACAATGACACAACAATTTGGAGAAACTCTGACAGGGCTTGCAGAAAAAAATCCTATGATTTACTCTATTTCGCCTGCTATGCCTGTTTCGTGCGGTCTTGGCGAATTTATAAAAAAATTCCCGGAAAGATTTTCTGACGCAGGTATTGCAGAAGAACACGCTGTTACTATGGCTGCCGGTCTTGCACACGAAGGTTTTATTCCCGTTGTTTCAATATATTCAACCTTTTTGCAAAGAGCTTATGATTCGTTAATTGAAGATATTGCTTTGGCAAATTATCACGTTGTTTTTGCAATAGACCATGCCGGTGTTACGGGCGCTGACGGAGAAACCCATCAGGGGGTATTTGATATCTCTTTTTTATCTCACATACCAAATATGACTGTTTTGGCTCCCTGCTGTAACGAAGAACTCGATTTGATGCTTAAATATGCAGTTAATAATATAGATGGGCCTGTGGCTATTCGTTATCCTAAAGGACCTCTTCCCTACATTGATACTCATTTTAATTTCGCAAAGGCTGAAGTTTTGAAAGAAGGAAATGATGTTACCATTGTTTCTTACGGAAGAATGCTTTATGAGGCTCTTATAGCTTCTGATATTTTAATGGAACAAGGTGTATCGGCTGAGGTTATAAATATGTCTACTGTTAAACCGTTTGACAAGGAAAGTGTTTTAAAATCTGTGAGCAAAACAGGTTTCCTTGTAACGGTTGAAGATAATATGGAATTTGGCTCTCTTGGCGAAAAGCTTAAGGCCGATATTATTAAGGCTTTTCCTGATGAATTTATACCTCATGGTCTGATAGATGAACTTATAAAAGCATACAGGCTTGACGGCAAGAGTATTGCAGAAGATATCCTACGGAGGTTACAAAATGAAGATAAGGCTTGATAAATATTTGACCGAGCACGGTTTGGTAAGCGGCAGAGATAAAGCAAGCGCCATTATTATGTCGGGCATTGTTTATGTAAACGACCAGAAGGCTGACAAGGCCGGCATGCAGGTATCTGAAGATGATGTTATCGAGGTTAGAGGAAGCACTCTTAATTATGTAAGCCGAGGCGGTTTAAAGCTTGAAAAGGCTATGGCGCAGTTCCCTATTTCGCTTGACGGATGTATTTGTATGGATATTGGCGCTTCAACAGGCGGATTTACTGACTGTATGCTCCAAAACGGCGCAAAAAAAGTATATGCCGTTGACGTTGGTTACGGTCAGCTTGCATGGAGCTTGCGTACGGATGAAAGAGTTGTTAATATGGAGCGAACAAACATAAGATTTGTGACTTTGGAACATATTGACGAGCCTTTGGACTTTGCTTCTATTGATGTTTCTTTCATCTCTCTTTCGCTGGTTTTACCTGTTTTAAAAAATCTTTTAAAGGACAATGGCGAGGCGGTTTGTCTTATAAAACCGCAGTTTGAAGCAGGAAGAGAAAAGGTTGGAAAAAACGGCGTTGTAAGAGACCCGCTTGTTCATATAGAAGTTATTGAACGTGTGTTTTCTTTTGCAAGAGAAAACGGTTTTTCTGTTTTGGGTGCTGATTTTTCTCCTGTAAAAGGTCCTAAAGGAAACATTGAATATTTAATGTATATTAAAAAATGTACGGATTCGGATGCCAATATATCGGCTTCCGAACTTGTAGAACTCTCTCACAAGGAGCTTGACTAATGAATATTTTATTTATTATTTTTTCAGCACTTATTAAGATTGTACGTTTATTCGGTGCAAGCTTTGAAGAAATCGGCAAAGTGTTGCTTCGTATTTGTCCTTCCGCTTTTAATAGCCTTTGTGAAAATTTTAAGATTGTTTTAATTGAAGGTACAAACGGAAAAAGCACTACCTCCGAAATTCTTAAAAATATTTTGTACTGCGATGGCGTAAAGGCTTGTGTTTCAAATGAAGCTTTAAATTCAAAAGAAGCGGTCAGCGCTTTTTTAGCACAAAACTACAACTGCAGTATAGCTATCTTTTCAGCAGATTCGGAATCTTTGAAGGGTTTGCTTGAGGATGTTTCTCCCGAAATTATTGCTGTTACAAATTTATATTCAGATATGACGGATACTTATGAGCTCCCCGATAAAGCTAAAGATCTTCTTGCTGAAGCTTATAGACGTTTAGAAAATTCAACCCTTATATTAAACGGCGATACTACTGTTTTCTGGGACTTTTTGCCTTCCTACGAAAAAATATATTACGGAATAAAGGAAATTCCTTCGGGTTTTTCTAAAGGCGAAAACCTTTGCTGCCCTATGTGTCAGGCCGAAATAGCATTGGACGAAGATTTTTCTTATGGTTGTTCTGTTTGCGGTACAAAGCGTCCCCCGCTTGATGTTTACATAAGTAAGATATTTGAAATAACTCACAACTTTTCGAGAATTTGTTTTAATGACGGAATGCAGGTTTCTTTGCCTCTTTCGGGGATATATAATATTTACAATGCTCTTTGTGCTGCCTCGTGTGCGAAAAAGCTTGGCGTTTCAAAGCACAGCATTGAAGAAGCGTTATCAGGTCTTGACAGGAGTATTGACGGCACAGAATCCGTTATTGTTGACGGTGTTGAAGTCGTTATGATGCCTGTTAAAAATGCTGCAGGGGCAAACGAATCAATACATTCTGTTATCCCTGACAGAGAACCTTCAAATCTTGCATTTATTTTAAACGATGACGAAAAAGACGGAATTGATGTTTCATGGATTTACAACGTAAAATACGAGGCTGCAAAAGAAATGAACTACAACAATATTCTTATTGCCGGAAACCGCCGTTACGATATGGCCATAAGACTTAAAACGGCAGGGCTTAATACTTCAGCTTTCTTTATATGTGCCGATTACGAGGCTTTGCTATATGATATTAAAATGCATTGTCACGACAGAATATATCTTTTTACTACATATTCGGGAATGCAGAATTTTCGCAAATTTTTGCGCAAGAAAAAATATTAAAGGAGGCAGTATTTATGGAACTAAATATTTGTGTATTATACCCTTCTCTTCTTAATATGCACGCAGATTCAGGAAATGCCGCCATACTTAAATTCAGAGCTGAATCAAGAGGGATAAAGACTAATATTACATCGTTTAATCCTGGCGATTATTTCAGTCCTTCAAAATATGATATTATAATTTTGGGCGGTGCGCAGGGAGAAAAGGTTCTAACTGCTCTTGATGATTTGAAAAAGAATATAAAATATTTAAAAGAATATATTGAAGATGAAGGTGTTATGTTAGCTGTTGGAACGGGTTTTCAGTGTCTTGGAGAGTACTTCTTTACTGAAAGCGGCCATCAGGTTGACGGATGTAATATTCTTCCCGTTTATACAGAAGAAGCAGGAAAAACTTTTACAGGCAATATTTCAGTTAAAATTGATAACGAAATATGCGTGGGATTTGAAAATCATTTTGGCAGAACCTATTTAAAAGGGATTCCTCCCCTGTCTTCGGTTTTAAAGGGATTTGGTAATAACGGAGAAGACAAAACAGAAGGTGCACGCTACAAGAACCTTTTATGCACATATATGCACGGTCCTTTTTTAGCTAAAAACCCATCTGTTGCTGATGAAATGATTCGTACTGTTATTGATAAAAAATACGAAAATGTACCCAGTTTCGACCCTCTTGATGACGAATTTGAAAGAGCTGCAAAGCGAATTATTTTAAAAAAACTGAATAAATAGTAAATTTGTGTTATACTAATATTGGATTCCAAAATATATTTTACGGAGGTGTTTTTATGAAAAAGCAAACTTCGCAAAAGAAAACAATGCAGAAAACCGAGATAAAAAACAGGTATGACTATCAGGAACCCGAAATTTTACACAAATTTTCAAAAGACGACCCGGACCGTTTTTGGGACGGAGAAAGTATAAGGGATGATTAAAGGAGCTGTAATTTTTACAGCTCCTTTTATATTATTTTACTGCATATATCAGATAAAGCACATTTTTCGCACCAGGGTTTTCTGGCGGTGCATACTTCTCTTCCGTGCATTACAAGGCGGTGGCAAAAATCAGAGCCTTCATCGGGGGGAATTATTTTTAACAAATCCTGTTCGACCTTTGCGGGGTCTGTGTTTTTTGTAAGTCCTAATCTTCTGCATATTCTGCCGGCGTGAGTATCGACCACTATTGCTGGTTTACCGAAAACATCCCCCAAAATTAAGTTAGCTGTTTTTCTGCCTGTGCCTGGGAGGGTTAAAAGCTGTTCCATAGTATCGGGTACCTGATAATTAAAGCTTTCTCTTAATTTTTGTGCACAATTTTTAAGGTTTTTTGCTTTATTGTGATAAAAGCCTGTTGATTTTACCGCTTCTTCAAGGTCTTTTATATCGGCATCGGCAAAAGCATCAATATCAGGAAACTTTTTAAAAAGTGACGGAGTTACAAGGTTTACTCTTGCATCGGTACACTGTGCAGCAAGCTGGGTTGCCACTAAAAGCTCAAAGGGATTTTTATAGTTTAAGGTACAGTCTGCCTCTGGATACGTGGTTTTTAATATTTCTATTATTTCAATGGCTTTATCTTTTAGGTTCATATTTTTCTCTCTATCTTTAGTTTATATTACCCGTTCACTTTTACATAACGGGACTCTTCTTTCGTTCCATACCATTACTTTGATTTGGTCAAAATCTCCGTTCAGGGTAAAGGTTACTGTGTTTTGATTATAAGTTTTGATTTGGAAGGCTGCCATTCTTCCGTTTTTATACCCTACTGCAATAACTTCGCAGGGTTGTGAAAAGTTATATAATTCTGTCTTAACAGTGTATTCTTCGGCATTTTTTGTAACAGACGAGAATGTATACGGTGCAGGAGTTGTTACAGGAGCGAGGTTTGCTCTGTTATTCGCTCTCGAAATTGTAAATTCAGTGTAACTTGTATAAGGGATGTTATGTTTTGTTACAAGGCAATTATAAGTGCCTTGGTAGTTTGAATCCAAAACATATATTCCATTTTCGTTTGCACTTATAAATATTACTGAATGTCTATTACCAAGCCTTAATATATCGCCCTTTTTTGCATATATTTGTGCATTGCTGTAATTAAAAGAGTATGTTCCCATATTATTTGTGGATACTGTGTCGGTATTGGCTGTTTTAAAAATATACCATTCGGCAAAGTTTGCAAAACCAAGGCACGACCAACCGTTTCTTGTATAAGTTACACCATTTCCGTACTGATTTGCAAACTGCGAGGTAGTGCATGTGCCGAAAAGTTTTTTAAACCATACTGATTCAACTATATTGGGAGTATAGCAACTACCGCAACTATGCCCTGCTGATTTTTTACCGCAGGCTATGCTCTGCTCTGTATTAAAGTACATATTGCCGACGAGGTTATATAAAGCATCTATTCTGTTTTGTATAACGGTATCGGCTGCCTGTACAATTACTGCCGTTGATAAAGTAAACAAAATTATTATAAATGCAAGTAATTTGTTTTTCATTTTTTAATCCTCCGGGGGTAAACACGAGGCAAAAATGACTATACATTAAACTGCTTTTTTATTGTAACATAAACATTTCTTCTTTGCAACATTACTTTGACAAATTGTTGTAATATCTTGATTTTTCCAGCTAACATATATATAATTAAATTGAAAGGAGTAGTTTATTATGAAAAAACGTATTTTTGCATTATTTATTGCTATGTTTACCTTTTTTTCGGTAACTGCCAACGCTTATGTATACAAGGCTACAATAAAAGATGATTACGACTTTGGCGATCAGTTCTGCAATAGTGTAACAGTAGTACAGAAAGACGATATGTCGGCAGTTATAGATATTTACGGAAATGTTCTTATTCCTTTTGACGAAAGAGTTAAATTTTTATGTTCAAACGGACTTATTCAGATTTTAGGCGAAAATGAAAAATATGCATATTTTGACAGGTACGGAAACCAGCTTACAGAGTTTGTATATGATGCTTTTTTTCTTGAACAGATAAAACAAAATCCGCGCAGGCTTTACCGCAACGACCCAGGTGGAGACGGAAAAAGTGATTTAATTCCTGTAAGCCGTGACTACAAGTTTGGATATTTAAATTCAAAAGGCGAAGAGCAGATTCCACTGCAGTTTGAATACGCCTACGGTTTTCACGACGGGGTTGCCATAATATGCTCGGAAGGACAGCTTAGCCAATATGGAACTTACACAGGCGGCAAGTATGGATATATTCTTGAAAGCGGAGAAATTTTAAAGGCTCCAGACACATACTGGGCTGCACACAATTTTAAAGATGGTTATGCAAAAACCGATTATGATGTTATTGATAAAAACGGAAATGATATTTATACCTATAATTACAATTATTCTGTGTATTATATATTGGACGGATATATGGTGGTAACAGATGCAAGCGGTATGTGGGCCGTTATGGACTTAAATCAGAACATAATTATTCCTTTTGATTATTCCATGAAAGAGCTTGCAGGTGGCGAAGCATTTATTATAGACCAGAAGTATGTTAAAAATGCAGAAAACAAAATAATATATACTGCTCCCGAAGGAATAACTTTAAGGGGTGCGGGCGGTGGCTATAATGTTTATCCCTTTATTCAGACCAATATGGTTGTTGCTCCCTATCACATTTTAAAGGGTTTGGTTGATGCAAACGGAAATACTGTTCTTAACACAAAATTTGAGAATATTCACGTTTATGATGACGGGCTTATATATGCATCCGATTCAGAACATGTTTATTTTTACGATTATGGCGGAAAGCAGATATGCACGGTTCACGGGAATGATGCATATTACTACGGCGATGGATTTTTAGGTATAAGAGAGTTTGACTCGAAGTCGTGGGGATATATTCCTAATCCGCTTATTTATCCGAAAGTTTTTATAAGAGATAAAGAGCTTGTGTGCGATGTTTTAGCAGAAATTGAAAATGACAGAACCTTTTTGCCCATGCGTGCTATTTTTGAAAATCTTGGTGCTGAAGTTTTGTGGGATGACGCTACAAGAACTGTTACTGCAACGAGAGATGATACTGTAATCACTCTTACAATAGGCGAAAATGTTTTATACAAAAATAATGAGGCTATTGAAATTGATGCGCCTGCAAAGATCGAAAACGAGAGGACTTTAGTTCCCGTGCGGGCTGTTGCGGAAGCTTTAGATTGCTCTGTTTTTTGGAACAGGCAATCAAGACAGGTTATTATTTGGGATTTTGATGAAGAAAATCCGCACTATAAAAAAATAAAGGAATATGCTGAAAGTGAAATTTCTTCTATTCAGGAAATGATACAGACGCCTTACGGCACTGTACTGCTTATGCTGCAATCTACTCCTCACGGCGGAAATCCAAGGCTTTGTTTTATTGACAACGAAGGAAACGAACACGCTTTATACAAGGATGCTCCAAGAGAAAGTCTGTTCAGACACAAAGTTCCCGACGCTTTCCAGCTTTCGGAAGACAAAAGAATTTTAAGATATGAAGTTTCGTTCCCCTCAAAGGCTGTTAACAGAGTTGCGGACGGCGAAGAATTTGTGTTGCACGAAGCTGGAACTTACCATTTTGAAGTAAATCTTGAAACAGGCGAAGAGAAACTTTTAAACATTGAGCCTTTGGCTACACCCTATTATGAATAAAAATTTAAAAAACGCCCGAAAATTTTGTTTTTCGGGCGTTTTCAAAGTTGACAATTAAGAAAATATGTAGTATCATATATTTATATATGCATAAGAGTTTTTCTTTGAAAGGAATGAATTAGTTTGAAGGAAATGGAAAAAACCTATAATCCCTCTTCGGTTGAGGACAGGTTATATAAAAAATGGATAGACAATAAGTACTTTGAAGCTAAACCCGATAAAAACAAAGTACCTTTTTCTATTGTTATTCCCCCTCCCAATGTAACGGGACAGCTTCATATGGGACATGCACTCGACGAAACCTTGCAGGATATTCTTATAAGGTTTAAAAGAATGCAAGGATTTAATGCCGTTTGGATTCCCGGTACTGACCACGCTGGTATTGCTACCCAGATTAAGGTAGAAGCTGAACTTAGAAAGGACGGCATTACAAGACACGATTTAGGCCGTGAAAAGTTCCTTGAAAAGGTTTGGGAATGGAAAAATAATTACGGAAACAGAATTACGAATCAGCTTAAAAAATTAGGCTCCTCGTGTGACTGGACAAAAGAACGCTTTACTATGGATGAAGGTTGTTCAAAGGCTGTAAGAGAGGTTTTTGTTTCGTTATACGAAAAAGGCCTTATTTACAAGGGTAACAAGATAATTAACTGGTGTCCCTGCTGTACTACTGCTCTTTCGGATGCAGAGGTTGAATATTCCGAACAGGAAGGATTTTTCTGGCATGTAAGATATCCTTATGAAGACGGAAGCGGTTATATTACTGTTGCTACAACAAGACCTGAGACTATGTTCGGCGATACTGCTGTTGCTGTAAATCCTGCTGACGAAAGATACAAGGACAAGGTAGGCAAAAATCTTATTCTGCCTTTGACAGACAGACGCATCCCCATAGTTGCAGATGATTATGTTGATATGGAATTTGGTACGGGTGCTGTTAAGATTACTCCTGCACACGACCCCAACGACTTTGAGGTTGGTTTAAGACATAACCTTGAACAGATAAAGGTTTTAACTGACGACGCTAAAATGAATGCTCATACCGGCAAATACGAAGGTATGGACAGATATGAAGCAAGAAAGCTTTTAGTTGAAGATTTAGAAAAAGAAGGATTCCTTGTAAAGGTTGAACCTCACACACATAATGTAGGTGCATGTTACCGTTGCGGTACTACTGTTGAACCCATGACGAGCGACCAGTGGTTTGTTAAAATGGAACCTCTGGCTAAAGAAGCTATCAGGGTTGTTGAAGATTCTACAGTTTCGTTTGTTCCTGACAGATTCAGCAAAACATACTTAAACTGGATGGAAAATGTGCATGATTGGTGTATTTCAAGACAGCTCTGGTGGGGACACAGAATCCCTGCTTTTTACTGCGATAAGTGCGGAAAGATGTATATAAGCCGCGAAAATCTTGAAACCTGTGAATGCGGTGCTCC
>JAZNQL010000011.1:0-7683 GCA_045590155.1 Clostridia bacterium
GGTGTTAATTGTCAGGTAACCATTGATTGCTACACAGATTTCATATTTGTCAACCGCTTTGGAAGCGTGCAACATTACGGAACTGTCAACAAAGCAATTCGCAGAATTGTTCGTGACTATAATGATGAAGCATTATTGAAAGAAGAAAATCCTGTTTTAATCCCCAACTTCAGTTGCCATAACCTTCGGCACACATTCGCCACAAGATTATGCGAAGCGGATATAAATCTATCGGTGATACAAAATGTCATGGGACATAAAGAAATCAAGACAACATTAGAGATTTATACCCATGTAACTGAAGCAAAAAAGCGTGAGGAAGTCAATGCGTTAGAAACAAGATTTGCATGGACATAAAATGTAACCTTACGCCATTTACGCCATAACTTACGCCAAATAGAACATAGTTTATGGAGAGTTATGAAGACTTGCGTAACGAACAGGAAGAAAAGAGTGGCTTGACAAAAGGGTTATGAAGACTTATAACGAGTTATGTGATTACAAGAATTGAAATTCCAACCATGAAAAGTTTAGATAAATAAAAACGTATAAAAACTGCAATGTTAATGTTTTGACATTGCAGTTTTTTATACCCTATATCCTCTAAATAACAACCAAAAAATCAAATCTAATAAAAATGCAGTTGTTTTTTTACTTTTTTTGTGTTAGAATACAAAACGGCTTAAAAAGGAGAATATTGCAAATGATAAATTTTATTAAGAAAAACGCAGTAATGACAATAGCATTTTTAGCAGCGCTTATAACATCGTTTATTGTACTGCCTGATAAAGAATATGTAGGCTATTTTGATTTTAAAACATTAGTCTGTCTTTTTTGTGTGCTTGCGGTAGTATGCGCACTTAAAAACATAAACTTTTTCTATATCCTTGCAAAAAGAGTGGTACAGATTTTCAAAACGGCAAGAATGAGCATTTTGGCACTTGTATATATAACGTTTATAGGCTCAATGCTTATTGCAAACGATATGGCACTTTTAACATTTTTGCCGCTTGGGTATTTTGTATTAACAACCACAGGTAAAGAAAAGTATATGGCATTTACCTTTATAATGCAAAACATTGCGGCAAACCTTGGCGGAATGCTCACTCCCTTTGGAAATCCGCAAAATTTATATATCTATTCTTTTTATGACATTGAAAATATGGAATTCATGAAAATAATGGCATCGCCCTTTGTTTTGTCGGTGGTACTGATTACACTTTTTTGCCTTATATTTGTAAAAAACGAACCATTGAAGATAGAGGAAGATAAGATAAAATTAGAGCCAAAAAGAACAGGACTTTATCTTGTTTTGTTTGCATTTTCAATACTCATAGTATTCAGGGAAATTCCTTATATTTTGGGGCTTATAATTATACCCTTGGTATTACTTTTTGCAGACAAAAAAGCACTGGGAGATGTAGATTATCCCTTACTTTTAACTTTTGTATTTTTCTTTATTTTTTCAGGAAATATGGCAAGAATAGATGCGATTTCCAATCTCTTCTCCTTTTTGCTTACAAAAAGCACATTTTTATTCAGCGTACTGTCTTGTCAGTGTATAAGCAATGTGCCGTCGGCAATACTTTTGTCGCAATTTACGCAAAATTACAAGGAGCTTCTTTTAGGGGTAAACATAGGCGGGGTAGGAACTCTGATATCATCTCTTGCAAGCCTTATTACCTTCAGGGAATATGTTAAACATAACCCCAAAAAGACAGGTTATTATATTGGATTATTCTCGCTTTACAACTTTGCGTTTTTAGTAATTCTGACAGCTTTCGAGCTTTTTACAACCTGCTCTTTGTAATAAAAATAGAATTGTAAATAAGTTAAAAATTTAATTGACATATACTCCTTGTTATGATATAATAATATAAATTTAAATCTTTAAGGGCGATACAGAGATATCGGCAAGATTTTATATACTTTTGCGGGAGATAAATTACCGCTTTTTTGGTGTATTTATGCCTTGCTGGTTCAAAGCAGGGTATTTTTTGTACAGAAAGGAGAATTATAATGGCTTACATAAAAACTACAACAGAACAAATTATAATGTCCGATTTGTCAAAATCTATTATTTCCTGCTGTCAAGATAAATATTGTGTTTTTCCCGGCTTTTGTGACGTGCATGTGCATTTTCGCGAGCCGGGTTTTTCATATAAAGAAACAATAGCTTCGGGCAGTCGTGCCTCGGCAAAGGGCGGATACACAGCAGTATGCACAATGCCTAACTTAAACCCTGTGCCGGATAGCGCTGAAACCTTGAAAAAACAAACAGAAATTATAGAAAAAGATTCCTGCATTCATATCTATCCTTATGGTGCAATCACAAAAAAACAAAAGGGAGAAGAACTTTCGGATATGCAGGATATGACCGATGCGGTTGCTTTTTCTGATGACGGAAAAGGAATACAAAACCCCCTTGTTATGAAACAGGCTATGAAAAAAGCAAAAGCTCTTGGTAAAATAATTGTGGCACATTGTGAAGATAACAGTCTTTTGCACGGCGGATATATACACGACGGAGAATATGCAAAAACACACGGACACAAAGGCATTTGTTCCGAAAGTGAATGGGGACCCATAAAAAGGGATTTGGAGCTTGTAAAAGAAACGGGAGCAGCTTATCACGTCTGCCATATTTCATGCAGGGAAAGTGTAGAGCTTATAAGGCAGGCAAAAAAAGAAGGGTTAAATGTAACGTGCGAAACAGCACCTCATTACCTGGTTTTAGACGATAGCTTTTTAGAAGAAGACGGAAGATTTAAAATGAATCCGCCTCTTCGAAGTAAAAAGGACAGGCTTGCTCTTATAGAAGGAATATGCGACGGAACTATTGATATGATAGCAACAGACCACGCTCCCCACAGTGAAGAAGAAAAATCAAAAGGGCTCGAAAAAAGTGCTTTTGGCATAGTAGGAATCGAAACAGCGTTTTCAGTTTTATATACCCACCTTGTGCATACAAATGTAATAAGTCTTGAAAAGCTTATTGACCTTATGGCAATAAAACCGAGAGAAAGATTTGGCATTCCTTTGGGGAATGATTTTACCGTGTGGGATTTAAATGCAGATATAACGGTAAATAAGGCAGACTTTGTTTCTCTTGGAAAAGCAACACCGTTTGAAGGAATGAAGCTTAAAGCAAAATGCATCGCAACGGTTTGTGACGGAAAAACAGTATACGAACAAATTTGAGGAGGTTACATAAATGGCAAAAAGAACAGACATAAAAAAAGTACTTATAATAGGTTCAGGACCTATTGTAATAGGTCAGGCGGCAGAATTTGACTATGCGGGAACACAGGCATGCCTGTCACTTAAGGAAGAAGGATACGAGGTAATACTTGTAAATTCAAACCCCGCAACAATTATGACAGATACATCAATAGCCGACAAGGTGTATATGGAACCTCTCACACTGGAATATATAGCAAAAATTTTAAGATACGAAAGACCCGATGCAATATTGCCCGGCATAGGCGGACAAACAGGCTTAAACCTTGCCGTTCAGCTTGAAAAGAAGGGTATATTAAAAGAATGCGGAGTAGAGCTTTTAGGTACAAGCAGTAAGAGTATTGAAAGAGCAGAAGACAGAGAACTGTTCAAAAGCATGTGCGAGGAAATAGGAGAACCGGTTATTCCTTCCGAAATCACATACAATATCGAAGATGCAAAAAGAGCCGCAAAGGAAATAGGCTACCCCGTGGTGCTTCGTCCTGCATTTACTTTAGGCGGAACAGGGGGCGGCTTTGCAAATAACGAAGAAGAGCTTGTGGAAATAGGTCTTAATGCATTCAAGCTTTCGCCTGTTTCACAGGTACTTATCGAAAAGAGCGTTAAGGGTTATAAAGAAATTGAGTTTGAAGTTATGCGTGACTCTGCTGACCACGCAATAACAATCTGCGGCATGGAAAATATCGACCCCGTTGGCGTTCATACAGGCGACTCTCTTGTTGTAGCACCAATTCTTTCACTTTCAGACCACGACTTAAAAATGCTCAATGACAGTGCAATAAAAATAATAAAGGAACTTAAGATTGAAGGCGGATGTAATGTTCAGTTTGCTTTAAATCCCAACACAAGCGAATATTATCTTATAGAGGTAAACCCAAGAGTTTCACGTTCGTCGGCACTTGCATCAAAAGCAAGCGGATACCCCATTGCAAGGGTTACAGCTAAAATTGCCCTTGGTATGAAGCTTGAAGAAATTTCCGTTGCAGGCGGTACCGCAGCAACAGAACCAAAACTTGACTATATAGTTGCAAAATTTCCTCGTTTCCCATTTGATAAATTTACATCAGCAACAAATGTTCTCGGCACACAGATGAAAGCAACAGGCGAAGTAATGGGTATAGGCTCAACGCTTACAGAATGTCTTTTAAAATCTGTACGTTCACTTGAAACAGGTGTTTGTCACTTCTATCTTGCAAAATTCGACAAGATGACAGACAAAGAGCTTAAAGACTATATAAAAGAATTCAAAGATGACAATGTTTTTGCAGTAGCCGAGCTTTTAAGACGTAAAACCAGCGTTGAAGAATTGCATGAAATTACAATGATTACAGAACTCTTCCTTGAAGCATTTAAAGAAATAATCGAAATGGAAGAGGTTATCAAAAACAATAAAAACGATATAGAAATTTTAAAGAAAGCAAAAATTATGGGCTTTGCAGATAAGTTCATTGCAATGCTCTGGAACTGTCCCGAAACCGAAATTTACAAAACAAGAAAAGAAAACGGAATTATCCCTGTTTTCAGAATGGTAGACACCTTGCACACAGGCAAATATATTGCTTACCTTTATTCGTCCTACACAGGTAAAAACGATTCAAGACTTACCGATAAAAAGAAAATTATTGTACTTGGCGCAGGTCCTATCCGTATAGGTCAGGGCGTAGAGTTTGACTATTCAACAGTACACGCAGTACAAACAATTAAAAAGTCTGGGTACGAGGCTATTATAATAAACAATAACCCTGAAACAGTATCAACAGACTATACAACGGCGGACAAGCTTTATTTTGAACCCTTAACACCCGAAGATGTTATGGCAATAATTGATTTTGAAAAGCCAGAAGGGGTTATAGCAACTTTAGGCGGACAAACCGCAATAAACCTTGCAGAGCCACTTGTTGCAAGAGGTGTAAAAATTATCGGTACAGACTGCGATGCGATAGACCGTGCAGAAAACCGTGACAGATTTGAAAAAGTATTAAAAGAACTTGCAATTCCCCAGCCGCAAGGCAAAGCCGTAACCAAAATAGAAGACGGTATAAAAGCAGCCAAGGAGATAGGATATCCTGTTTTGGTACGTCCTTCATTCGTACTTGGCGGCAGAGCAATGCAGATAGTTGCAAACGAAGAACAGTTAAAGCATTACCTTAAAACAGCGGTTGAGGTTGATGTTGATAAACCTGTACTTGTTGATAAATATATTCAGGGTAAAGAGGTTGAAGTTGACGCTATTTGCGACGGAAGAGACGTTTTTGTACCCGGCATTATGGAACTTGTTGAAAGAACAGGTATCCATTCGGGCGACTCAATAAGCGTTTACCCCACATTCAGTATTTCCGATAAAGTAAAGGGAATTATTTTGCAGTATGCAAAAAAATTAGGCCTTGGAATAGGAATTATAGGACTTTATAATATCCAGTTTATTGTTGATAAGGAAGAAAATGTTTATATAATCGAGGTAAACCCCCGTTCTTCAAGAACAGTTCCCTTCCTTTCAAAATCAACAGGTTACTCGCTTGCAGATATCGCAACCGAAGTTATAATGGGTAAATCCTTAAAAGAACAGGGAATTTTTGATATATATCCAAAAGAGAAAAATCGTTTCTATGTAAAGGTGCCTGTGTTCTCGTTCAATAAGATAAAAGGCCTTGACAGTTACCTTTCACCCGAAATGAAATCAACAGGTGAAGCAATAGGCTACGACGATAAACTAAATCGTGCACTTTATAAAGCTTTGCAGGCAAGCGGAATGCACCTGCAAAATTATGGCACAGTACTTGCAACCATTGCTGATGACGATAAAGAAGAAGCACTCCCGCTTATAAAGAGATTCTATAATCTCGGCTTTAATATCGAAGCTACCGAAGGAACTGCAAACTTCTTAAAAGAACACGGCATACGCACTCATGTGCTTAAAAAGATAAGCAGCGGAAGCGAAGAAATTCTTGATTCTATAAGACAGGGACATATCGCTTATGTTATAAACACAAAAGCTGCAAATGCCACACATCAGACAGGAGATGGTCAGCAAATCCGTCACTGTGCAACAGAAAACAATGTAACTATATTTACATCTTTGGATACAGTAAGAGTTTTACTTGATATTTTAGAAGAAACCACCCTTACAATATCAACCATTGATGCATAAGGATAAATTATGAAAAACAGTATTTTTAATATAAAAGAGAATATCGCTTTAACAGAAAATGTTTTCAAAATGACCTTATCGGGTAACACAAAAGACATTTTGCCAGGTCAGTTTGTAAACATAAAGCTTGACGGACTTTATTTAAGACGTCCCATTTCGGTGTGCGATATAGTCGACACAAACCTTGTTATAATATATAAGGTTGTAGGTCGCGGCACCGAAAAAATGAGTCTTATGAAAGAAGGAAGCCTTGATGTTTTAACACATCTTGGTAACGGATACAGCTTAAAAGAATCGGGCGATTTGCCCTTGCTTTTAGGCGGCGGGGTAGGTGTACCTCCCCTTTATTTCCTTGCAAAAGAGCTTATAGCACAAGGAAAAAAGGTGTCGGTAATACTCGGCTTTAATACAAAAGACGAAATCTTTTACGGAAACGAATTCAAGGCTTTAGGTGCAGAGGTTTTTGTTACAACGGTTGACGGGGGCTACGGCACAAAAGGCTTTGTAACCGATAAAATGAAAGAGCTTGATTATACCTATATTTACACCTGCGGACCTGAAAATATGCTCAAAGCCGTATACCGCGAAAGCAATACGAGCGGGCAGTTCAGTTTTGAAGAACGAATGGGTTGCGGTTTTGGCGCGTGTATGGGATGCTCGTGCAAAACAGTAACAGGCTATAAAAGAATATGCAAAGAAGGCCCCGTGCTTTTTAAGGAGGAAATATTATGGGAAAGTTAAGCGTTAATTTATGTGGCACAGAGCTTTCAAATCCCATAATCCCCGCAAGCGGAACCTTCGGATTTGGATATGAATTTGCCGAAATTTATGATATAAACTGCCTTGGCACATTTTCGTTTAAGGGAACAACAAAGGAGCCAAGATTTGGTAACCCTACACCCCGAATTGCAGAGTGCACCGCAGGAATGATAAATGCGGTAGGACTTCAGAATCCGGGAGTTGACAAAGTAATTTCGGAAGAATTACTTAAACTTAAAAAATGCTTTAACAAAAAAGTTATCGCAAATGTAGGCGGTTTTTCTCTTGAAGAATACACATCAGTTTGTCAGAGACTTGACGGTGAAGATCAGGTTGGCATACTTGAAGTTAACATCAGCTGCCCCAATGTTCACAACGGCGGCATGAGCTTTGGTACAGTCCCTAAAATGGCATACGAGGTAACAAAAGCAGTTAAACAGGTGTGCAAAAAACCTGTTATTATAAAATTAAGTCCTAATGTCACAGATATAGTTTCCATTGCAAAGGCGTGTGAAGAAGCCGGTGCCGATGGCATC
>JAZNQL010000012.1:0-27066 GCA_045590155.1 Clostridia bacterium
ATCAACATAGCCATATTGTTATCTTACAGTTAATATTATACAATAATTTTACGCATTTGTCAAAGTTAATTTGAAAAAGAAATGAAATTTTTTTATTTTTTTGTTGTTATCTTTTTTATATATGTATATTCTCTCATTTTCAAAAATAACACCATGTTTTTTTATTGTTCTTTTTATTTTGATATAACATTAAATACATTTTTATGTTCAGAAACACATACCTTTACGTTTTTACAGTTTTTACTTATAATATCTGCAAAAATGTCTGCTACTATATATTCGCTTTCAAAATGTCGCAGTTCTATAAGATTAAGACCTTTTGCCGATGCCTCAAGCGCATGGTGGTATTTTATTTCTCCTGTAATATAAACATCAGCCTTCTCCTTTAATGCATAAAAAAGCAGTTCATCATCGCTTCCGCTGCCAGAGCACAATGCCACTTTTTGCACTTTATCGTCTTTCTTACCTGTAAAATGCAAAGCCGTAACAGGAAATTCTTGCATTATGGTTTCGCAAAGTTCTTTCATTGTGGTATTTAAATATCCTACTCTGCCTATGCCCATACCTTCAGGATGAGGTTGCAATGTTGTTACATTATTTAATTTGAGTTTTTGGGCAATTACATCGTTTATGCCGCCTTTTGCACTGTCCATATTAGTATGTGCGGCATAAACGGCAATATTGTTTTTCATAAGATAAAGTATAATTTCTCCTGTTACGGTATCGGATGTAATGGTTTTCTGTGCAGAAAAAATCAAAGGATGATGTGTAATTATAAGTCCTGCTTGTTTTTGTACTGCTTCTTTTGCAACTTCCATTGTTACATCAAGAGTTGTAAGTACACAGTTTGTTTCGTTTTCTTTATCTCCAAGTAAAAAGCCAACATTATCAAAGTCTGCCGCAAGGTTTTTGGGAGCAAATTCTTCTATCTCTTTGATTATTTCTTTAATTTTCATAAGTATATCATCCCTCTTTATTAGAATATATTATCTATTACCTGTGTGAATTTTTTGTTGAGTGATTCAAAGTCCATTGCCGAAACATAAAAGTTTTCAATAAACCTGTGTGCGGCTTTTGCTCTTTCAAACTGTCCTGATGCCATTTTTATAAGCATTTCAATATAGTCCTCTTCCCTTGCCGTATCGGGAGTTTTTTTGCAGGCATACTCGTCAAGGTCGTATAGCTTACTTTCATAATGATGATAATAATTATAAGTTGTAACTGCTATTCCAAGCTTTGGAATTAAAAGATGTTCATATTTTTTGTCGGGTTGCATGGGGCACGAACACAAAATAGTATCAAACCCTCTTCCTTCGGCTTCTGTGGCAAGTTGTTTTATTATCTCACTTGTAAAGGCTCCGCCTTTTATAGCTGTTACAGCATATTTTTTAAATGTTTCTTTAAGATAATTCTTTACTCCGTCATGGCATATTGCACTTAAAAACAGTTGTCTTCTTCTACCGTTATCATCATATAAATCTTTAAATATACTTTCCGAAATTTCCTTTTGTATTCTATACACTTTTTTTACGTCATATTCTTTTTCATAAGCTTTTTCTATATCTTTTATAAGTCTTTGTGCCGACTCAAGATATGCATATCCCTTTTTAAAGAAATTTGCTTTTTCTTCCATAAAAAAGTTTATTTCTTCTTTTTTGTCGTATACTTTTTCTCCGTCCAAAAACTCTGCCGTGTTCAAAAGAACGCCTGTTACTCCTGCAAATTTCGGGTCTGAAATATGAGGCGCAGTAGCATCAAGCAACGCAACCTTTATCTGCGGAATGTTTATTCCGTCAAGCGAATCGTAATCTGACGAACAATGAAACAGCTCGTAATCAAAGCCTTCGTTTTCGGCTCTTTTGGCTACATTTTTCATAAAAGACGATTTACCCATCCCCGAACCGCCTTTTATATAGATTTTTTGTGTGTCATAATCGTTTGCTATCTCGTCAAAGTGGGAATAAAAGCCTTGCGGAGAATTTACTCCTGCAAACCATTCTGTATACATAAAACATTCCTCCTTCAAATCTATGATATTAAAAGAGGAATAGTTTTGTTACAAAGTTTCCATTATTTCGGTAAGTCTGTCCTTTGTAAACATATATTTATTATTGCAAAAATGGCATACAACTTCTGCGTTCATCTGTGTATCTATAATATCCTGAATTTCTTTTTTTCCTAAAGTTGCTATTACTTTTTCTATAAGTTCTTCCGAGCAATCGCAACGGTATGCGGTTTCGTGTTCTGTCATAGTATATGCCTTGAACGAAGACAGTGCATAAGAAATTAAATCTTCACAGGTTGCACCTTCTGCAAGTGCGGTTGAAATCTGGGGCATATTTTTTACCATCTCTTCAAGCTGACCTATCTGTTCATCGGTAGCTTCGGGCATAACCTGTAATATAAGCCCCCCTGCCGCTTTTACAGAAAGGTCTGTATCAACAAGCACGCCTACTGCAACTACTGCTGGTATCTGTTCGCTTTTTGCATAATACATGGCAATATCGTCGCCTATTTCGCCTGAACAAATCGGTATTTTACCTATATAAGGGTCTTTTAATCCTAAATCCTGTATAATTCCTAAAAAGCCGTCCGTTCCTACTGCTCCGCCTACGTCAAGCTTTCCGTCTTTTAACGGTAGGTCGCAAAGAGGGTTGTCCACCGAACACTTTACATTTGAATTACTGTCGCTTATTGCAGTAATTCTGCCAATAGGACCTCCCCCTTCTATCTGAAGGGTAAGCTTGTCTTTTTCGCCTTTCATCCAGCCTCCCATTATTGCAGTGGCCGTTAAAAGTCTTCCTATTGCGGCGGTAGCTGTGGGCATTGTATCGTGAAGCTTGCGCGCTTCTTCAACAAGATTTGTTGTTATTGCGGCTGCACATCTTACTGCTCCGTCTCCTGTAATTGCTCGTACTATACGGTCTTTCATACTTTTTCTCCTTTTGAAAACATCATATAAATGAAGTTGTTATCATACATAAATTTTAATAAATATGACGAATTTATCTGTGTCATCACAAATGAATTTTCATCTAAAAATCCTTGGGCCATAATAAGCAAAATATATGTAATAAAAATTATTACAACAGCACTCCAAAGCATACCCAGAGTTCCGTTAAAAAAGCTTAAAACCGGTAGCTTGAAAAAGCCTTTTACAGCAAACGAGAGTGCTTTTATTATAATTATACTTATTAAAAAAATGATAGCTGTTATAGTTGCGGACATTACTCCGTTTGCCGCCTGCTCTATCCCTTTTTCTTTTACGTCCGAAAATATTTCACTTTCTCCGATAGTAACCTCTTCTGAAAGCTTTTGAATTATAGTTTCTCTTGCTGTATTATAAATTTCTGTATCTTCTATCTGTACTGCAAAAACATTATGCAGCGTTATTGCCAGAATAATTGCTAAAAGAGTTGAACCTACTCCCAAAAGAACTGATATTATTCCTCTTTTTTTACCTCTTATAATAAAAAATATTAAGACTACCAAAAAAAGAATATCAAGAACCATTCATACTCCTCCTTAATTTTCTATCCAGCAATGTTTATATAAACCGAGTTTCCTGACATTGTAACTATTTTTTGACGCCCCTGAAGCAAAAATGCTTTTGCAGATTTACTTTCAAAATAAGCTTTTGTTACAACCTTTCCCTTTGAATTTATAACTTCTGCTTCGCTTCCCAGATTTATAAGAGTATATGACCCCAATCGATCGATATTTTTAATGTTTTTTTCTTCGATATATTCAGTACGCTTATTCCCGGATGTTGAGTAGCTTTCTATTTTTGTTCCTGCAGGGTCTGAAAAAGTGAAGGTTATACCCTGTTTGTCTGAAATATAGTTTTCTAGAGTTTTATTCTTATAATCTATTCTCCATCTTTCCGAACCTTTTGACGAAAGTGAAAAGGCTGCCTTATCCCCCGTTGCCAATACAGACGAGCCTGCATACTGAACATCAAGTACCATATTCTCTGCTCCTGCCGGACAATAAATGTTCTCACTTTTTGCAAAGTTGAAAAGTAATACCGCACTTATATTATTCCCGCTTTCAGTATCAAGTACAGCTATACTCATAAGACGGTTATTTTCTGCCAGCGCTATATCTGTAACAATATATGATGATGTATGCCAGGTATATACTGTTTTTCCTTTAGAATTAAAAACAGTTACTTTAGCATTATATCCTTTTTCACTTTCGGCGATAGCATAGTATCCGGAAGAGTTTACTGCCGCCGTTATAATGGTACCGTTTGTTACATTATTCTGCTTCATTTCGCCTTTATAGATAAGCATATATTCATTTCCGCCAAGGTTTTGTGCAAATATGTATCTCCCAGAAGAAATAATCTGTGGCGTTTGATATTTTAAGGGGACACTCCATATTTCTTTTCCCTTTTTATTCATCCCGACAAGACCATTTTCGCCTAAAACAGCCATTCCGTCTTTATATTTTACTGTAATACATTCTCCCGAAGAATGGGCGGTAATACCTGTGTTTTTTACCGAGGGTTTGCCGAATAAAAAACCTGTATTCGAAAGGTATGCATATATTGCTATAAACAACACAATAACTGCTATGAATGCTATTGTGCAAATAAGGGCTATATTCTTTTTCTTTTTAAACTTAATAACTTCTCCCATAGTAATTCTCCGAATAATTTTTAATATGTGGCACTCATAAGCGATAGTCCTTGGGGCGGAGCTGTTATTCCTGCCTTTGTTCTGTCGCCCGATTCAAGTATGTCTTTTATTTTTTCAGGCTCTATTTTTCCTATTCCTACATAAACAAGAGTGCCTGTTATTATTCTTACCATATTGTATAAAAATCCGTTTGCGGTAATCTCAATATCAATAATATCATTATGCTTTGTAATGCTTAAATCATATATTGTACGTACAGTTGTTGTCACATTTGATCCGCTTGCCATAAACGCCGAAAAGTCATGTTCTCCAAAAAAGTTTTGAGCCGCTTTTTTCATCAGTTCAACATTAAGCTTTTGAGGGTAAAACCACGAATATTTTCTTAAAAAAACGTCGTTTATATCAGCATTTAGAATTCTGTATGAATAGGTTTTTCTTTTTGCTGAAAATACGGGATGAAAATCGTCTGCCACAATCTTTGCCGATATGATTCTTATATCGTCATTTAAATGTGTATTCAATGCTATGGGCATTTTATCCATCGGCACTGCCGACTCGGTATCGAATACTGCGGTATAGTTTTTTGCGTGAACTCCTGCATCTGTTCTTCCGCATCCGAGTACACACACACTTTCCCCCGTAACTTTATAAACTGCTGTCTCGAGAGCTTCCTGTATGGTTATTCCGTTTTTCTGACGTTGAAAACCGTGATAGTCGGTTCCGTCGTACATTAAAGTCAGTGCTACACGCAAATTAAATCATTCCTGTTCCTATAACTATAATGGCAAAAACTATCCCTGCAAAAAGCGAATACAAGTCTGTTTTTGAAAACTTAAGTTCTTTAAGACGTGTTCTTCCTTTTCCTCCTCGATAACACCTGCATTCCATTGCAAGGGCAAGCTCATCTGCCCGGCGGAAAGCACTTATAAAAAGAGGAACTAATATAGGTATAAGAGCTTTTACTTTTTTTATTATGTTTTTATCCTCAAAGTCAGCCCCGCGCGCCGTTTGTGCTTTTATTATTTTATCGGTTTCTTCAAGTATTGTGGGAATAAATCTTATTGCTATGGTCATCATCATAGCTATTTCGCTTGAAGGTAAGCCTATTTTAGAAAATGGCGAGAGCAACCTTTCAAGACCGTCGGTCAGCATTATGGGCGATGTTGTTAAGGTCAACAGCGATGATGCCACGATTAAAAACATTAGTCTTAAAATTATTTTTAAAGCATTTAAAACCCCTTCAAGTGTGGCGGTAAAAATCCACCACGAAAAGAGTTCTGTTTCTCCCCCTGTCATAAAAACATTTATAAAAGATGTAAATATTATAAGAAAGAGCATAGCCCGAAGACCGCTGAATATGTGTTTTATATGGATTTTGCTTAATGCAATAATTATTCCCGTAAAAATAAAGAATGCCAAAAAGCCCAAAAAGTTATTTACACAAAAAAGGAGTATTATATATGCCAAAAGTCCTAATATTTTACTTCTTGAGTCCATTCTGTGAAGCGGAGAATTACCTGGAAAATACTGGCCGAGAGTGATATCAGTTAACATTTTTCATCCCTCCCGAAAACAGTTTTAACAGTTCTTTTTTTGCTTCGTCTACTGTATAAATATCCCTTTTTATATCAATTCCTGAATCTGCAAGTTTTTGTATTACAAAGCTTATTTCCGGAATGTTAAGCCCCATTTTCTGAAGCTCGTCCCCTTTTGAAAAAACTTCTCTTACACTGCCTTTCATTGCAAGAGTACCTTTATTCATTACGACAATTTCGTCTGCAGATTTTGCTACATCTTCCATACTATGAGATACAAGTATAACTGTATTTTTTGTTTTTTCATGCAAAGTACTTATTTTGCTTAATATATCGTCACGTCCTACGGGGTCAAGTCCTGCGGTAGGCTCGTCCAAAATTAAAATCTCGGGATTCATTGCCAAAACCCCTGCTATGGCCACTCTTCTTTTTTGCCCTCCGGAAAGTTCAAACGGGGATTTTTTATAATACCTTTCATCAAGTCCTACTGTTGAAAGAGCATCACAAACCCTTTGTTCAATTTCTGTTTTTGAAAGTCCTAAATTTTTAGGACCAAAAGCTACGTCTTCAAATACTGTATCTTCAAACAGCTGATACTCCGGATACTGGAAAACAATGCCCACTTTACCCTTTTTTAAGGTGTTCTTTTTGTCGGCAATATCTATCCCTGACACAAATACATTGCCAGAAGTAGGTTTTATAAGTCCTGCAAGAATCTGTACAAGAGTTGTTTTTCCCGAACCTGTATGTCCTATAAGTCCGTAAAACTTATTTTCTTCAATTTTTAAATTTATGTTGTTCAGTGCTTTCTTTTCAAATATGCCTCCGGAAGAATAGACATATTCGAGATTTTTTACTTCTATCAATTTTTATCTCCCTTTAATGCCGATATAAGTTTATCGACACATTCTTCAGCATTTAAAACATCGGTGTCTACATTTATTCCTTCTTGTGCAAGTGAATGCATAAGCTTTGTAACATAAGGTGTTTCCAGTCCCAAAGCTTCAATTTTTTCTTTTTGTGACATAATTTTTCTTGGCTCGTCATTCATCACAACTTCGCCTTTGTCCATAACTATAATTCTGTCTGCCCTAACCGCTTCATCCATATAATGAGTTATCATTATTATGGTTTTGCCAAGTTCTTTGTTAAGCTTTTTAATGGTTTGTATTACTTCTTTTCTGCCTTGCGGATCAAGCATTGCTGTGGGCTCGTCAAGCACAATGCAATCTGGTTGCATAGCTATTATTCCTGCTATGGCAACTCTTTGTTTTTGACCGCCTGAAAGCATGTGAGGTGCCTGTTTTCGGTATTCATACATTCCCACTGCTTTTAAAGCTGAGCCCACTCTTTCTCTTATCTCTTCCTGGGGTATCCCCAAATTTTCCGGGGCAAAGGCAACATCTTCTTCAACAATGGTTGCCACTATCTGGTTATCGGGGTTTTGGAAGACTACTCCTACTTTACTTCTTACATCGTATATTCGTTTTTCATCACTTGTGTCTATCCCGTCGACAAAAACCTTGCCCGATGTAGGCGTTATTATGCCGTTAAACTGGCAAGCAAGTGTTGATTTGCCCGAACCGTTACGCCCAAGTATTGCAACAAATTCGCCTTTATTTATTTTTAAGTTTATGTTTTTTAAAATATAATCTTCCCCTGTATAAGAAAAACAGAGGTCTTGGGTTTGTATCATCTTTGTATCATTCCTTCTCCCAACGTCCCGATGCACCGCATGGCAAAACTATATCAAGAGGTAATATCGGAAGACCTACTTCGTCTGCGCACACTTTGCGTCCAAAGCGTTTTTTTACTGTCATTGTAAGTATATTTCCTATAACTGCAGGTGCAAGACCTGTGGTATATGAATTTATAAGGAAAAACAACGGATCGTCGGATAAAAGTTTTGCAGTTTTTTCGACAAATGGAAAAATTTTATCCTCCATTTTCCATATTTCTCCGCCAGGACCTCTGCCGTAAGAGGGAGGGTCCATTATTATTCCGTCGTATTTATTACCACGGCGTATTTCTCTGTCTACAAGCTTTTCGCAATCTTCTGTGAAAAAGCGGATATATCTATCGGTTAATCCCGAAAGCTTTACATTTTCTTTTGCCCATTCTATCATACCGCGGGATGCATCAACGTGAACTACATCTGCCCCTGCGTATGCCGCCGCCAATGTTGCTCCGCCTGTGTATGCAAAAAGATTTAAAACCTTTGCATTTTTACGGGTTTTAACTTTTTCGATAATAAAGTCCCAGTTTACTGCCTGTTCAGGAAAAAGCCCTGTATGCTTAAAGCCTGTCGGGCGTACATTGAACTTTAAATCTTTATACGAAACTGTCCATTTCTCGGGAAGGTTATTTGCAAATTCCCATTTCCCGCCACCCTTGTTGCTTCTGAAATAATGTCCGTCAGGATGTTTTTTTGAAATTGTAGGACTTTGCCATATAACCTGCGGGTCGGGTCTTAACAGGGTGTATTTTCCCCATCTTTCAAGCTTTTCGCCATTTCCTGCATCAAGTATTTCGTAATCTTTCCATTTATCCGAAAGGAACATCTCAAAATCCCCTTTATTGCATATTTGATTTATAGTAACTTTATATCTTTTTAAGATTGAATTTTTTTGTTATAAAATCCCAAAATACTGCAAGTGTACCGCCTGCGGTATCTATTATAACATCAAAGAGTTCTCCCGACCTTCCCTCAGAAAACATCTGATGAAGTTCGTCGGTTGCAGCATAAACTGCTACAATTAAAACTGCGGTAACATACGGACGGATTTTTATTGTTTTTGTTATAAGAAGAGCCAGTACAAAATAAAGTGTAAAATGTGCTCCTTTACGCACCAGATAAACTAACAGGTGCACATTTTGAAGGTTTAATATTTTTAAAACAAAATCAACAATACTCTGGCTTGTTGTGCTTGAATCTTCTGCCGTTTGTGCCGAAAAGCAAAAGATTATAAACAGCCATATAATCACGCTGATTACCGATACAGTTTTCTTCATTTTAATCCCCCGTATAAATTCTGGGAACACGTTTGCTTATACCGCAATAAACTTCGTAGGAAATTGTAGAAGAAAGTTTTGCAATTTCATCAACAGAGATAATGTTTTCGCCCATTAAGATTATTTCATCTTCCTTGTTAGCAGTAATACCGTCAATATTAGCCATGCACTGGTCCATACACACTCTTCCTACAATTTTTCCGTATTTTCCGTTTAAAAATACAGGGGCACAGTTTGACATACTGCGTGTATATCCGTCTCCGTAGCCGATTGAAATTGTTGCGGTTTTTTCTTCTTTTTCTGTTATATAGGTTCCTCCGTAACTTACAGAAATTCCTTTTTTTAAAGTTTCTATTCTTATTATTTTGCTTTTTAAAGTCATTGCTTCACGCAAGTTTACTTTTGTATTGTTCTTTACATATTCAGAAGGATATGCTCCGTAAATACATATTCCAGGTCTTACCATATCAAGATGCATATTTTTATATAAAAGTGTTGCAGCACTGTTTGCTATATGCTTTATAGGAATTTGTATTCCTTCTTTTTTGAGAAGCTCTACAATCTTTAAAAACAATTCAAACTGTTCTTGTGTTCCTTTGGAATTTTCTTCATCTGCAGTTGCAAGATGGGTAAATATCCCTTGAATCTCTATATTGGAAAGTGCAGCTATTTTTTTGATAATGTCTATAACATCTTCTCTGTATGCAGGTATACCTATTCTTGACATGCCGGTATCAAGTTTTATATGTATCTTTGCTTTTTTACAAAGTTTTTCTGCTTCTTTATTTATAAATTCTGCATCGCAAATATCGAAAACTGTCATTTCAACGCCATTTACAATAAGCTCTGAAACTTTTTCTTTTGCGCTGTAGCCTACTATAAGTATCTTTGCAGATATATTTTTTGATATAAGCTCCATTGCTTCCCAGGGACAGGCAACGCCAAGATAGTCGGCCCCGCATTCAACTACAGTTTTTGCTATTTTTTCTATTCCGTGACCATAAGCGTCGCTTTTAACCATTGCCATTATTTTTACATTATTGCCAACGGTTTTTCTTATTTCGCTCATATTATGACGTATTGCATCAAGGTTTACTTCTGCCCAGGCTCTGTCTGTTTTATTCATTTTAACACCCTTTCCTAAAAAGGTTAATAAATTATATCATCATATTCCGAAACTGCTATAAATTCAAAGGTTTTATCGGCAAAGTCGCTTCTTTTTATTGCACGCCGTGCCTGTTCTTTAAAGTAAAACTTATGGGCATATTCGCTTGACTGTACCAGTGTTCTTTTGTTGAAATAATATTTATCATCAACTTTTATTATGTAAATTTTTTGTTTCATTTATAATGCTCCTCAAAGAAAGATTTTCCCTTTTCTTATAAGAGTGTTTATATCAAGATTTTTAAGCTTTTCCGTGTCGCTGTACGAACAGATTTCAGTTTCCACTATTGCACCTGTGCAATAACGTGTGAAATATGACTCTGCTATTGTCTTTCTGAAATTTTTAACATAAAACATACAATACGGAAGTTCTTCTCTTATTTTATCTATATATTCTTTTTCACAAGATTCAACCACACAGCCTATATTACTGAAAGGATACATACCAAGGCTTTGCCCCGCTGTCTCTTGTATCAGCTTTTCGTTATTGTTTAAATAAATGAAAATGTCTTTATTGTAACGGTTTGCAATAAATATGATCTGTTGTAAATCACTTTCTTCAAAAAAGGTAGTAACACTTACTCCGTCAGCCCATTCAAAATGTTTTAACAAGCTTTGCTCGGCATATTTTGATTTTAATGACAAAACCGAATCGGAAAGAACGTACAATCCTTTATTTTTTGCATATTTTGCAGCTTCGCACACAAATTTTTCGCTATACAGATTTATATTAAATGCCACAGCCGATATATAATCTGCCGCAGCATCAATTACACTTTTATAATCAGTTTCGGCCGAAAACTTTATAGCCGCAGGTAAATTCCTTTTTGATATTACTTTAGCAAGCATTATTACTTCTGCCTTTTTCTTAAATTGTTTAATATTTTTTCAAATTCTTCAGGTAATGGAGCCGAAAACTCCATATACTCTTCACTTTTGGGATGAATAAAACCTATTTTCCCTGCGTGAAGAAGTTGTCCTTCAAGGTTAAATTCTTCTTTTTTTATGCCATAAGTTTTATCGCCTAAAACAGGGTGTCCTATATGTTTCATATGAACACGTATCTGATGCGTTCTTCCTGTCTTGAGACTGCACTCTACAAGAGTATATTTTTGAAATCTTTCGCATACTTTAAAATCCGTTATAGCTTCTCTGTCGCTACTGTCGTGCGATACTGCCATTTTCTTTCTGTCGGCAGGATTTCTTGCTATAAAGGTTTTTACTGTGCCCGAATCTTCTTTTATATTGCCATGAACGATTGTATAGTAATGGCGTCTTAATGTGCGGGTTTTAAGTTGCTCGGAAAGATTTTTATGTGAAGTATCATTTTTTGCAACAACCAGCAAGCCTGTTGTATCTTTATCAAGCCTGTGTACTATACCAGGTCTTTTTACACCGTTTATTCCCGAAAGTGTGTCGCCGCAATAATAGAGCAAGGCATTTACCAGCGTGCCGGTAAAATTGCCGTCTGCCGGGTGTACTACCATATTTGCAGGCTTATTTATTACAAGCAGGCAATCATCCTCGTACACTATTGAAAGAGGAATGTTTTCGGGCACAACGTCAAGGTTTTGCATTAAAGGAAGATTTATTTCAATTTCATCTTCAGAAGTTGTTTTATAGTTTGCTTTTACTTTTTTTCCGTTTGCAAATACACATCCGTCGTCAATAAGTGTTTTAACGTATGAACGTGTAAGCTCGGGAAAATATGAAGGGATTACTTTATCAATTCTCTCTCCAGAAAAAGTATCTTCAACTTTGAACGTCTTCTTCTCCATCGTTACCTCTTTTTTCTTGTTTGAATAAAAGATATATACATAAAAGAACTGTTCCTATTACAACAAGGCAATCTGCCACGTTAAACACAGGAAAATTTATGAGTCTTACATCTATAAAGTCTACAACTTTTCCGTACAAAATGCGGTCAATAAGATTGCCGCAGGCACCTGACATTATAACAGACAGTGACAACATAAGAACTTTGCTTTCGGGCTTATTTTTTATTATGTATGCCAGAAAAGCTGTAAGAATCAGCACTGTAACTATAATCAAAAACAGTCGCTGTCCTTTAAATATACTGAAGGCCGCACCGTCATTCAATACGTATGTTATATGAAATTTATCTTCGATAAGAGCAAGTGTTTCTCCTAATCTGAAGTTATTTGTTATGTAAAGTTTTGACAGAATATCGGCTGCCAGACCGAGTGCAAATATTAAGCACCAAATCATTTTTTTGCTCCTGATTAGTTGGCTACCGACCTTTGAAGGTCGGTAGCCGTACTTTTAAATTTTACTCTAATACTTTTGCACAACGTTCACAAAGTGTGGGATGTGCACTGTTTTTGCCAACTTCTTCGCTATACATCCAGCAACGTTCGCATTTTTCTCCATCGCACTGTGCAACAGAAACTTTTACTGTTTCGCCCGAATATGCATTTTCGGGTGCAGAATCTTCAACGCATACCTTTGATACTATAAAGAGTGTTTTAAGGTCTTCGTCAAAGAAATCAAGGTTTGCTTTTTGTTCTTCATCTGCGTATATAGTAATTTTAGCACCAAGTGAATGTCCGATAACTTTATCTGCTCTTGCTATTTCAAGGGCTTTTGATACATCTGTTTTGATTGCAAGCAGTTTTTCCCATTTTTCCATAAAATCAGCATCTGCTTCAACTTCAGGAATTTCGGGGAACTGATTGTAAAGTACTGCTCTCTTATCATCTTCTGCTCGATGTGGCATAAACTGCCATATTTCTTCTGATGTGAAAGCAAGTACAGGGGATAACATTCTTGTAAGAGCATCTAAAATTGTATACATAACTGTTTGTACTGCTCTTCTCTTCTGGCTGTCAGCCTTTTCGGTATATAACTTATCTTTTACAATGTCAAGATAAAAGTTACTCATATCTACAACACAGAAGTTATGAATTGCATGATAAATAAGGTGGAACTCATAACTTTCGTATGCATCACGTACCCTTTCGATAAGCTTTGCAAGCTTTGCAAGTGCCCATTTATCAAGCGAGCTTATTTCTTCAAGGTCTACAGAATCCTTTTCGGGATCAAAGTCTGCAATATTTCCAAGAATATATCTTGCGGTATTTCTTATTTTTCTGTACGCTTCTGAAAGCTGTTTTAAGATGTCTTTAGAAATACGCATATCAGTTTTATAGTCAGCCGAAACAACCCACAGCCTTAAAATATCTGCGCCGTATTCTTTTATGATATCAAGAGGACTTATACCGTTACCCTTGGATTTTGACATTTTTTGTCCGTCTGCATCAACTATCATACCGTGGGTAATTACCATTTTATAAGGTGCTACTCCCTTTGCGGCGATTGATGTTAAAAGTGAAGACTGGAACCATCCTCTGTACTGGTCATTTCCCTCAAGATACATATCTGCGGGGAAACTTAAGCCTTCTTTTACTTCAAGTACTGACGAGTGGCTGGAACCGGAGTCGAACCAAACATCCATTATATCTGTTTCTTTTTTGAACTTTGTGCATCCGCATTCACATTTTGTGCCTTCGGGCAAGATTTCGGAAGCATCAAGTCTGTACCATGCGCCGGAACCCTGTTCGCCAAAAAGTTTTGCAACTATTTTCAAGCTTTCGTCATTCACATATTCTTTTCCGCATTCTTCACAGTAGAAAATGGGAATGGGAACGCCCCATGTACGCTGACGGGATACACACCAGTCACTTCTGTCGCGTACCATGGCTGTAATTCTGTCTTCTCCCCATGAGGGAAGCCATTTTACATTCTTTATAGCTTCACAAGCCTGGTCTTTTATGCTCTCAACAGATGCAAACCACTGTTCAGCTGCACGGTAAACGATTGGTTCGTGACATCTCCAGCAATGAGGATACTGATGGATTATGTCTTCTGTTGCAAAAAGACAGTTTACACTTTCAAGTTTTGCAAGAATTTTTTCATTGGAATCGTTATAGAAAAGTCCCGAAAATTCTCCTGCAAGGTCATTTAAATAACCTTTTTCGTCAACAGGTACGATTACTTCTACATCGTAATTTTTGCATGCAATAAAGTCTTCAAGACCGTGACCGGGTGCTGTATGAACACAGCCTGTACCTGCTTCAAGTGTTACATGGTCGCCCATAATAACAAGTGATGTTCTGTCTACAAAGGGATGCTTACACTTAATATATTCAAGTTCCGCACCGTCAAATTCAGCAATAGCAGAATATTCTGAAATTCCGCCTGCACGCATTACACTTTCTATAAGTTCTGCTGCTATAACAAGATTTCCCTTATCTGTTTTTACAATGCTGTATTTAAAGCCAGGGTTTAATGCTATTGCAACGTTACCGGGCAATGTCCAGGTTGTTGTTGTCCATATAACAAAGTAGGTGTTTGAAAGGTCTATACCCTTTGCTGAAAAGACACCCTTATCATCGCAAACAGGGAACTTTACATATATGGATTTTGTTTTATCTTCTTCGTATTCGATTTCTGCTTCTGCAAGAGCAGTTTCACAGTCAGGGCACCAGTAAATAGGCTTTAATCCTTTATAGATATAACCCTTTTTAACCATTTCACCGAAAATTTCTATCTGCTTTTCTTCGTATTTCGGGTCTAAAGTTATATAGGAATTATCAAAATCGCCCAAAGAGCCAAGACGTTTTATCTGACTTTTCTGATTTTCAACGTAACCGAGAGCAAAGTCTTTACAAACTTCTCTGAATTCGTTTACGTCAGCCTCGTGGCGGTTGATGCCCATTTTCTTTATAGCCTGTCTTTCAATAGGAAGACCGTGGGTATCCCAACCGTGAATATAAGGTGCACGAAATCCACTGATATTTTTGTATCTTACAATAATATCCTTTAATGTTTTGTTAAGTGCGTGACCCATATGCATATCGCCGTTTGCATAGGGAGGTCCGTCGTGCAGAATAAACAAGGGTTTATCTGCATTTTTTTCCATCAGACCTTTATATAAGTCTTCCTCTTCCCACTTCTTTAAAGTATCGGGTTCGCGTGCGGGGAGATTTCCTCGCATAGGGAACTCGGTTTTTGGAAGATTTAAGGTTTCGCCGTAATCCATTTAAAATCAATCCTTTCCTTCGCTGCCTTGCATATTCGAATGTGAAGAAAGTACTTCCTCAAGCATTCCGTTTAATATATCTATCTGTGTTTTAAGTACAGCAATATTTTTTGTCACAAATGCTGCGGTGTTACGCTTCATATCTTCTTGCTTTACAGAAATTTCGCGTATCTTTTCTTCCGCTTCTTTGTTCATAATATCTATTTTGTTCTGTGCTGCTGTTATCATTTGATCAGCCTTTTCGGTTGCATTTTTCAAAGCAGCCTCGCTTGTGGTTTGTGCAAGCATCAGGGCACTGTGCATTGAGTCTTCCATAGATTTATACTTACTTACAAGCTCTTCTAATATTCCAAGCTTATCTTTATATGAGATATTTTCTTTATAAAGTGCTTCATAATCTTTACGGAAAACATCCATAAAGTGATCAACGCTTTCTTTTTTATAGCCGCCAAATTTTGTTTCAAACTCAATTTTTTCAAGTTCTAATGGAGAAAACATTCTATATGCCTCCTTTTATCTTTTTGTTTTTAAAATCCAAATGGGAATATTCCTTTTCTGAGTTCGTCCTTAACATCGCCTGCTATGGTTACGTTGTAAGGAGCTATTAAGAATATACCGCCTGAAACTTTCTGTATATCCCCTTCAAGTGCATATACAACTCCGCTTACAAAGTCTAAAACCTTCTTAGCTTCTTCGTGGTCTAAAGATTCAAGATTTATAACAACAGCTCTTTTACTTTTGAGTCTGTCTGCAATCTCTCTTGCATCTTCGTATGAATGAGGCTGTAGTACTGCAACTTCAAGCTGAGTTGTTGCATGAATGTTTACAACTCTGTCATTCTTTTCTACTCTTCTTTCGGGTCTTAAAGTTTTTTTCTCTTGTTCTTTTTCCTCAAATTCTTCAAAGTTATCGTCATCTTCGCCAAAAATCATATCGCCAAGTTTTCCAAAAATATTAGCCATTTTCACTCTATCCTTTCTATGTATAATTTTTTAATAATTACGCTTACCGAATATTGCGCTGCCTATGCGTACTATATTTGCACCTTCTTCTATTGCAATTTCATAGTCACCGCTCATCCCCATGGAAAGATATTTCATTTTTGTATTTTTAAACTCTTTATCTGAAAGCTTTAAAAAGGTTTTGTTAAGCGAAGCAAAAACTTCTCTTACCTCGCTTTCAGAGGAGTTTGGGGCAATAGTCATAAGTCCGTCGATTTTTACATATTCTCTCTGTTCATTGCGTTCTATTATACCTTCAAGCTCGTCCGGAGATATACCAAACTTCGATTCTTCTCCCGACTGATTCACTTCAATAAGAATGTGAGCTTGCAGATTATGTTTTTTTGCCTGATTTTCTATTTCGCAAATAAGCTTTTCACTGTCAACCGAATGAATAAGTGCCACTTTGTCAATTATATATTTTACTTTGTTTGTCTGCAAGTGTCCTATTAAATGCCACACCGCTTCTTCTGTTACAGACGAGTATTTGTCGCAAAGCTCCTGCACTCGGTTTTCGCCTATGTTTATTATGCCCTGTTCTACCACTTGATTTATTCTGAAAGGGTCAACTGTTTTTGTGGCTGCTAAAATCATAATATCTTCTGCCCTTCTTCCTGATTTTTGGGCAGCCAGAAATACTTTTTCTTTTATTTTAATTAAATTTTCTGCTATAAGGTCCAATTTAATAACCTCTAATCAATTATTATGTTATCATACATTGCAAGAGGGTTTTCTCCTGCAGGTTTTGCCATTACATAACTTTCTGTTTTATAAATAATTTCTATCTGTTTAAACTCCCGTCTTCCAAGTGAATCTACATATACTCCTGTAAGTCCTTCGTTATTTCTTATTGCTGACATAGGAATTCTGAAACCTTTATATGTACTCTTTATTATTTCGGCATCCAATTCCCTTATGCCAAGCAAAAGACCTATATCTTCTGTGCACTTATAAACCATAAGTGTTTTTTTATCATCCTGCTCACTTTTTACAAAGCTTGCATTTACAGGCTTGTCCGAATGTTCGAGAAATCTTATTTCTACGGATTTTTCTTCCAAAGTTTTTGCTTCTTCGTTATCAATAATAAAGACTACATAAAATGTGTGATTATTTATTATTTTATATCCGTCTTGTTCTTTTTGATTTTTAATCTGCTTCTCTAAAGTTTCTTTTGTGAGTGACTCTATCTGCGAAGGGATAAGAGTTTGCTCAAGTCCATCAAGTCCTATAAAAAGTGTTCCCGCACAGGGTGCATATACTGTTGACTTTTTATTGGCTAAAATAAGATTTTCAAGCTCGGTTTTTCTTGATTTAAGTTCAGCTAAAACCTGTGAATTATCCTGGCTTGAAGCGGCTGATTTTTCGTTTATAAGAAGCAATATCTCTTTTTTTATTGCAAGAGCTGTTTTTATATCCCCTCTTGCTTTATAGTAAATAATCTGATTGTTCTTTTTCTTTATTTCGTCGGTTAATAAAACTGTATTTTCGGGTGTGTTTGCAGCTTGTTCGATAGCCTTTATCCTTTCGTTTAAGCTATTAAGCTCGTCCTGTGCAGAGGTATCTCCTCCACTATTTAAAAGGGCTAAAAGCTCTTGTCCTTTTGCCACCCTTTCCCCTTCGTTTACATAAAGCTTTGATTTTTCGTTCTGGATGCCCGAAAGAGTTGTTTCTTCTTTAATCAGGTAAGCAGTAGAAAAAAGAGAATCCTCCACTGTACTGTCAACTGCCTGCTGTGTTCTTGAATCGTTTGCAAAAAGGACAAATATATTGAACACGCCGAAGCATATTATAAATATTAAAATTATTTTCCAAACTTTACCCAATGCTTTCCCATTCCTTTCTTACTGTGAGAAGCATATCTTCCAAAGGTTTTTCTGCATCAAGCCAGATAATGTCTTTATTGCGTCGAAACCATGTGAGCTGTCTTTTTGCGTAATTACGGGTAGATTTTTTTATAAGTTCAACCGCTTCTGAAAGAGTTGTTTTATTGTCAAGATAGTCTATAATTTCTTTATATCCAAGTCCCTGAAAAGCTGTGGTGTTTTTGCAGAGAATATCCTTTAAAGAAGCCACTTCTTCCAAAAGTCCTTCTTCCATCATTTTATCTACACGTATATCTATTCTATTATACAAAATTTTTCTGTCTAATGCAAGAGCAAATGTTAAAGAGTTATATATTTTTTCGGTTTTTTTTGACTCTTTATCGAATTCGGTTTTTGTTTTACCTGTAATGTGACAAATTTCTAGTGCCCGTATGACTCTTTTTAAATCGTTTACATGCAATTTTCCTGCGGCATCGGGGTCGATTTTACAAAGCTTTTCATACATATATTCTTTGCCCTTTTCTTCCGCTTCTTGTTCAAGCTTGTGCCTTACTTCTTCATTAAACGAGTTTTCTGAAAGCTTTATATTATTTAAAACCGTATCAACATAAAGTCCTGTTCCGCCAGCTATGATTGGAACCTTGCCCCTTTGATGTATATCCTTTATTATGCGGTGTGCTTCTTTTGCAAAGCGGTCAACCGAAAAGCTTTCTCCCGGTTGTGCCACGTCAATCATATAGTGTGGTATGCCTTCGCGTTCTTCCAGCGAAGGTTTTGCCGTTCCTATATCCATTTTTTTATAAATCTGCATTGAATCTGCCGAAATAATTTCACCGCCAAGGTCTTTTGCAACCTGTATGGCAAGGGCTGTTTTTCCCGATGCTGTGGGCCCCACTATTGCAATTAAAGGTATCATTAAACTATCCTCTTGAACTGTTTTTCTATTTCTGTTTTCGTAAGTCTTAAAATTATAGGTCTTCCGTGAGGGCAGGTTGCACTTTTTTCGAGCCTTAATGCCTCGCGCACAAGCTGCTGTTGTTCTTCGTACTTCATAGTATGCCCCGCTTTTATTGCTGCTCTGCAAGCGACTCTGTAAAGAGCATATTCCTGCATTGCTGTTTCTTTTGTTTTATTTGAATTTGACAGGGCATCAATAATTTCTACAATGGCATTACCTGCATTATCGTCAGCAAGTGTTGCGGGAAGTGCCGAAATCTTTATTGTGTTTATACCAAACTCTTCAGCTTCAAAACCTATACTCTCAAAGAATTCTGTATTATTCTGAAAAACTGCAAACTCCGAAGGTGTAAGCTTTTTTATTTCAGGAATCATAAGCATTTGCGGAGAGGCATTGTTTTCTTCTCTTTCTTTTTTTAGCTTTTCGTATATTATTCTCTCGTGTGCCGCATGTTGGTCTATAAGCAAAAGAGCTTCATCCTCACACAAAAGATATGTATCAAAAAGCTGCCCTATTATGCGGGGTACTCTTTCTATTTCGGTTATTTCTTGTTGCGTGGGTTCCTCAAAACTTTCAAAAACTTCTGTGTTTTTTTGCAGGTAATCGGTTTTAACCTTTGGCTCCTTTGCAACAAACACTTTACTCTCTTCAAAAGGTATAAAAGGCTTTTCTGTTTTTTCAAATGGAATAAAGCTTTTTTCGCTAACAGGCTCTATCTTAAATATTTCTTTTCTTTCTTCTGTCGGAGGAATCAATTTTTCAATAACAAAATCCCTGTGTTCATCCTGTGCATAGAGTGCATTTTTTGCCGCCCAATACACTGCATCATAAACAATCTTATCGTTTGAAAATTTTATTTCAGCCTTTGAAGGATGCACATTTACATCGCACTGTGAGGGATTTATTTTTATATTTAAAACACAAACTGGGAATCTGCCTGTCATTATTTTGTTTTTATAGCTTTCCAAAAGTGACATATAAAGACTTTTATTTGTGACACATCTTCCGTTTACATAGTATGTTTGCATACTGCGGTTTGGACGGGAAAGGGAAGGATTTCCTACAAGTCCCCAAACTTTAACGCCGTCTTCTTCATACTCGGTTTCAAGCATTGCGGCAGCCGTTTCTTTTCCGTATATTGAGTAAACTGTGTTTTTCAATATGCCATCGCCGTTTGTAAAGAAAATTTCTTTTTGATTGTTTATAAATTTAAAGGAAATGTCAGGGTTGCCCAGAGCTATTTTTCTTAAAATATCCTCTATATAACCTGCTTCAACCGAATCTTTCTTTAAAAACTTCATTCTTGCAGGAGTATTGAAAAACAATTCCTTTACGGTTATTGTTGTACCTGACGGGCAACCTACTCCTTCAAGTTCTTCTACGTTCCCTGATGTTATCTTTATGTATGTTCCTTCTGTACTTTCGGGTTGCTTTGTCATCATTTCAACAGTTGAAACTGCTGCAATGCTGTGCAAAGCTTCTCCTCTGAAGCCAAGTGTAATTATGCTTTCGAGGTCATCCTTTACTGAAATTTTACTTGTGCTGTGGCGCAGAAAAGCATTTTCTACGTCTTCGGGTGCTATACCGCATCCGTCGTCAGTAACCCTCATATACGAAACTCCGCCGTTTTTTATTTCGCAGGTTATATGCTTTGCTCCCGCATCTATTGAATTTTCTACAAGTTCTTTTATAACAGAGGCAGGTTTTTCAACAACCTCTCCGGCTGCTATTAAAGCCGCAACCTCTGAATTTAAGACATTTATCTTTCCCATTACTCGGTCTCCTTAGCCAGCTGTGAAAGTTTATAAAGTTCACTTAAAGCTTCTATTGGCGAAAGTGTATTTACGTCTATCAATTTAAGCTGGTTTATAATTTCTTTTTCCCTTATAGAATCAAATCCAAGCTGGTCTTCACTATGCTGTCTTTTTTGTGTTCCCCTGATTTTTATTTCGCCTTCGCCTGATTCAAGCCCAGCCAGAATCTTTTTGGCACGGTTTATTATTTCGCCAGGGACACCGGCAAGCTTTGCTACTTCTATGCCATAGCTTTCGTCGGCTCCGCCACGGACTATTTTTCGTATAAAGATTATGTCGTCCCCTCGTTTTTTTACGGCAACACGATAATTTAATACCCCTTCGATTTTATCTTCTATATCGGTAAGTTCGTGATAATGTGTTGCAAAAAGAGTTTTCGCTTTTAGCTTTGATGCGCAATATTCAAGTACTGCCCACGCAATTGATAGCCCGTCAAAGGTGCTCGTTCCCCTTCCTATTTCGTCTAAAATAAGAAGACTCCTTTGCGTTGCGCCGGAAATAATTTCGGCAACTTCGCTCATTTCCACCATAAAGGTACTCTGCCCTGCATTTAAGTCGTCAGATGCGCCTATACGGGTGTAAAGCTTGTCCACTATTCCCACTCTGCAGGATTTTGCCGGAACAAAGCTTCCCATCTGTGCCATTATTGCAATCAAGGCTATCTGTCTCATATAAGTTGATTTGCCTGCCATATTAGGACCGGTTATAATTGCCAGTCTGTTTAAATCGCAATCCAAAATTGTGTCGTTTGGCACAAAAAGGTCGTGCGTTACCTGTTCTACAACAGGATGCCTTCCCTCTTTTATAAAAAGCTTGTCCGATAAATCAACCTCTGGTCTTACAAAATTGTTCTTCGCCGCAACGCACGCAAGTGATGCCAGAGCATCAATAACCCCTATTGCGCGCGCAGTTTTTTGTATTTTATCAACCTGCGAGGCTATTTTTTGCCTTATTTCCTGGAAAAGCTTATACTCTAACGCTATGCTTTTTTCGGATGCTCCCAAAACACTGTCTTCAACCTTTTTTAAATCATCAGTTATATACCTCTCGGTATTTACTGTGGTTTGCTTTCTTACATAGTGCTCGGGAACTTTATCTATATTTCCTTTTGAAACCTCTATGTAATAGCCGAATACTTTGTTAAAGGCTATTCTGAGGTTTTTAATGCCTGTTTTTTCTTTTTCTGCCGTTTCGAGCTCTACTATGATACTGTGTCCGCCGTCGCGTATTCTTTTAAGCTCGTCAAGCTCTTCACAGAAGCCCTCTTTTATTATTCCGCCGTCACGCAAAATAAGAGGAGGCTCGTCAACAATTCCGCGTTCTATAAGTTCCGTTATTTCGGAAAGGTCCTCTATTTCGTTGTTTTGCTTCTGCAAAAGCTCTGATGTTGAATTTTTTAATATTTCTTTTACCTCGGGCAAATAAGAAAGTGATACTTTGAGTCTTACTAAATCTCTTGCATTTGCCGTTCCCATAATTATTCTGCCCGTGATACGCTCAACGTCTAAAATGTTTATCATTGCTTCACGCAAATCCTCGCGCATGGGCATATTGTTTATAAAATCTTCAACCGCATTTTGTCGTTCATTTATTTTTAAGCAATTTAAAAGAGGTCTTATAAGCCAGCTTTTTATTGTACGGGAGCCCATTGTGGTTTTTGTATCGTCCAGAACCCATAAGAGAGATCCCTTTTTCTTTCTGTCACGGGTATTTTCTGTTATTTCAAGATTTTTATGTGCAGAGCTGTCAATCTCCATAAACTGCGATGATTCATATACATCAATGTCTATAATATGGTCGGGACTCATATGCTGGGTTTGCTTTAAATAATAAAGCAATGCCCCTGTTGCTGTACTCATAAGAGAATTTAAATCGGCACTTTTTTGTGCAAATTTAGAATATACTTCTTTTCTTGTAAAGTCCTCTTCAAAAAATGTATCGTTTAAAAGCTCAAGATTTACATTATGCTCTAATGCATATTTTTTTAGTGTTTCGTTTTCATAAGCTTCTAAATTTACTACTGCCTCAACAGGCTTGAAGCGATACATTTCTTCAACAAGTTTTAAAAGATTCTTATCATCTTCAAAGCTTGTTGCCATCATATGTCCTGTTGAAAGCTCGCAAAGGGTTATTCCCCTTTGCTCGCCTTTTTTATACACGGCACACATATAATTTGTTTTTCTTTCGTTTAAGAGGTCTTCGTTCAAAACCGTGCCCGGGGTTATAACTCGTGTAACTGTACGTTCTACTATGCCTTTTCTTGATTCATCAATTTCGCCCTGCTCGCATATTGCAACTTTATATCCTTTTGACACAAGCTTTGAAATATACCCTTCTGCGGCATGATACGGAATTCCGCACATGGGTGCACGTTCTTCCTGACCGCAGTTGCGGCCGGTTAATGATATTTCGAGTTCTCTTGATGCCAATTTTGCATCATCAAAAAACATCTCGTAAAAGTCACCCAAACGGAAAAAAAGGATAGAATCCTGATACTCTTCCTTTATCTTGAGGTATTGTGTCATCATTGGTGTAAGCTTAGACATGCAATCGCTCCAAATCAATAAAATATATATAAATAATTATAACATAACAAGCTTTATATGTAAAGTGAATTTTTAGTAACAGATACAACTTTTTTTGATAAAATTATTAAGGCAAAAAGGTTAGGTATCATCATAAATCCGTTTAAAATATCGGCTATATCCCACGCAACTGAAATTTCGAATATTGCACCCGGAATTAACGCGAAGGAAAATAAAAAATTATATATCTTCCCACTGCCTTTTCCAAACAGATATTCACTGCATACTCTTCCGTAATAGGACCACGCCAAAGTACTTGCAAAAGCAAATAAAACAGACGAAACTGCTATAAAGCATCCGCCAAACGCGGGCATTACACTTTCGAATGCGTTTATGGCGCCACTCATTCCGCCTAATGCAAAGCTATCGGTTACAATAAGGGTTAATGCAGTTAATGTGCAAACAAATATGGTATCTGCAAAAACCTCAAAAATACCCATCATTCCTTGCTTTACGGGGTCTTTTTCAGAAGATGAGGCATAGGCTATTGCAGTGCTTCCCATGCCTGCTTCGTTCGAAAAAAGTCCCTTTGAAATTCCTTCTTTTAATGCTATCCCTGCACCTGCACCAAGCAATGAATTTCCGCAAAATGCTTCGGTTATTATTTTTTTAAAGGCTCCCCATATAAAAGATGAATGAGTTACCAAAATAAACATACAGCCTGTAATATAAAAAAGTGTCATATAAGGGACAAGTTGTTCCATAACCAGTGCTATTTTTTTTGCACCGCCAAGCAAAACAGTAATACAAATTAAAAAAAGTAATATACCCGTTAAAAACGGCGGTATAAAAAAGGTTTGTTTCATCGCCTCGGCAACAGAATTTGCCTGAGTTATATTCCCCACCCCAAAAGATGCCAAAGCTCCCGCCAAAGCAAAAATTACGGCTAAAAATTTGCAGTTCATACCCTTTTCTATGTAATACATAGGGCCGCCCGAAAATGTAGAGTCGGAATTTTTCTTCCTGTAATGTACTGCTAAAACGGTTTCTGCATATTTTGTCATCATTCCCAAAATCCCCGATATCCACATCCAAAATACTGTTCCCGCACCGCCTATGCTCATTGCGGTTGCAACGCCGGCAATATTACCTATTCCAAGGCTTCCGCCAAGTGCAACAAAAAGGCTCTGGCGTGAACTTATTCCGCTTTTTTCATCTTTCCCAAATACACTTTTTAAAACTTTGCCAAATTTCTTAATTTGAAAAAATTTAAGCTTAAAGGTATAATAAATTCCAACTGACAAAAGCAGCAGCTGAACGGGAAGCCCGCAAGTTATTTCTTTTAAAAGCTGCAAAAAAATCACCCTCCAAAAACATTATATTTTTAGAGAGTGTTTTTTAAAACTTTAATTTTATGTTTATTTGAGTATAGTCATCTTTTTCCATCTGCCGCTTATAAAGTAGATAAAGGCTACTATGGTAGCTATTAACGAGGCTACCGGTGCTCCTATGCCTACACCCTTTAATCCATATCCGAGCGTCATACCGAATATGTAAGCTGCAGGAATACGGCAAACAACAGATGCTAATGCATTATTTATAAGCGAGAATACTGTGTGACCTGCTCCTGTAAACAGTCCGTTCATACAGAACAGGAATGGAACTATAATATAATCAAGACTGAACGTCTTTAAATATTCAACTCCGCAGGCTATCATTTCGGGATCGTTTCCAAAGGCTCTTAAGAACATTTCGGGGAACATATTTGTAAGAATATATATTACTGCACCTATTGCAAATGAAATTGTCATTCCTGTCAGCATTGTTTTTACTGCACGTTTATTCTCTCCTGCTCCAATATTTTGTGCGCCCATTGCTGAAACAGATGCACTCATTGCCAAAGCAGGTAAAATGGCAAAACTATTTATTTTACCTACTGCACCTACTGCCGCTGACGCTGTAACTCCTATTATATTTACAAGTGCTGTTAAAAACAGAAAGGAAACACTTGTTGCTACGTTCTGAACAGAAGTAGGCACGCCTATTTTAAGTATCATTTTAAGACTGTCTTTTTTAATTTTGAAAGAAGACGGCTTAAAATCAAAAACAAAATTATTTTTTGCAAGATAAATTATACAAAGGATTACACTTAAAGCCTGCGAAGCAACTGTTGCTATGGCTGCACCTGCTGCTCCCATATTAAATTTTGCTACAAGAATAATGTCCAGAACAATATTGCAAACACAAGCTATTGCAACAAATATGAGGGGGTTTTTACTGTCGCCCATTCCTCTCATAACCGCTGAAAGAGCGTTATAAGCAAAAATAAATATTGTGCCAAGCATTGTTATTGTAAAGTAAGTCTTTGTTTCCAAAAAGGATTCAACAGGGGTTTGAATAAGCTTTAAAAACGGAGTTTGCACTGCTATCATAAGAGTAGTAAGTACTACTGCCAGTATTCCAAGCATTGAAAAAAGTGTGCCTATAATATCTGTCATTGCCTGACGGTTGCCTGCACCCAAATACTGCCCGATTAAAACGGTTGCGCCCACTGATAGTCCAAAGACCATATTTGTTATTAAAAATGATGCCTGACCTCCTATATTAACGCCCGACATACTTATTGTGCCTGAAAACTGACCAACAATTATCATGTCAGCAACGCTGTATAAGGACTGTATGATATTTGAAATCAGAAACGGCAATGAAAATAAAACAAGTTGTTTTACAACACTTCCCTGTGATAGGTTTTTCTCGAATTTAGCCAAAATTAAATTTTCTCCTTTGATAAAATTTTTGTCGCATATTGTGCATTTAAAAGAGCTTTATCTGAAAGTTCTTTTGCTTTTTCTTTTAAGTTTTCAGATATTTCTTTTTTGTGGCAGATTATTTCGTCTGTATAACTTGCAAGCAATGCAATATCGATATTTTCTGCATTTAAAATTCTGGATTGTCCTATATAATCCAAAAAGCCCGAAACCTTGGGGTCGTATACTATTCCAACAGTAGGAACTGCAGAACCGCTTGCATATATTAAAATGTGCAGTCTCATACCCAAAACAAGTTCCATTCTTGAGGTTATGCTTACTATTTGGTGTACGTTATACTGGCGTTTGAGCACGTGGCAAGGGCTTGACATAAGATTTGCAATTTTCTCGCTGAATTTTACGTCATCAGGATATTTCATAGGTATAAACACAGGCAAAAGGTTATGCTTTTTATATATATCATCAAGTCCTTTTGCAATTTTCTGGCAAAACTGCTTGTCTTTGTTTTGCCAATCACGCACAGAAATTCCTATATATTTACCCTCTAAAACACCTTCTTCCGATAAAAACTTATCGGCATTTTCGGTTATTTTTACCCTTATTGCAGGGTCAGCCGTTACCTCGATTTTAGAGTTTTTAAGGTTAAGTTTCTTTATTTCTTCGTACGAAAGTTCATCTCTTAAGGTTATAAAATCTACTGTTTCAAGTACATTTTTTGTAGATTTGATATTACATTTTTTTATAGGTCCTATTCCGTTTGC